>JAAYND010000013.1 GCA_012521035.1 Methanomicrobiales archaeon | reverse complement strand
GGAGGGAACCCCCTCCCCGGCAAAGAGAACCATGCTGGCCCTCCCATAGGGCTCCCGCGCAGGAGCGGGGGTTCTCGTGGCAAGAGCCCGGCCGGGGCGCGGCCGGGGGAGGCGACCTTGGACACTATTCTCCTGCATTTCATACACCGCTCTCCTATCTCCCCCACCCCACAGGAAGGGGGCAGTAGTCGCGATATCCCCAGCAAGGGCGCAAGCACGAGGAAGGCCGGCCCGGGCTGCCGGCCCGGATTTCGCCCTCCCTTCACACCATCCCACCCACCGTACCGTGGGGGATATCGCGCGGGGAGGGGCTCGGGGAGGGAACCCCCTCCCCGGCAAAGAGAACCATGCTGGCCCTCCCACAGGGCTCCCGCGCAGGAGCGGGGGTTCTCGTGGCAAGAGCCCGGGCGGGGCGCAACCGGAAAACACCAACCCCAATCCCCACACCGCTCTCCTCTCTCACCCCCCCAAACACCCAATGACAACACTCTTCCGGGACAACCCTGTAATCTCTCCCCAGGAGAGATTGATCGATGTGCGCCGCCGTCCTCTACCGCCGCCCCCCCGGCGGTGGCCTCGCCGAAGTTATCACCGCATTCAAGAAAGCCGCTGCTCTGGATCCCCTGGGAACTGTTCTCATCGTCCCGACATCACGCCTCGCCGATGATATCGCCCACCGCCTCATCACCGGAGGCACGCCCATCATCGGCGATGCGGTCACAACGCTCCCTGGATTTGCTCGGAGGGTCTTTGAGAGCCATACAGAATCTGGAAACCTCATTACGCCCTCCCAGTCCCGGCTCATCATCGCGGACATCCTCGCCGCCCGGGCGCGCGACCTCCCGCTCCTTGTCCGGGGGGGCCGGCCGGGAACCGGGGTCGTCGATGAACTGGCGACGCTCTTTGAGGTACTTATTACGAGGAAGGTGGACTACCCGGCAGCGCTCGGCGACCTCCAGGGCGAGAAGAGCGCAGAGATAGCGCTCGTCCTCGACGCATACCTCCACTTCCTGGGCGAGCATGACCTCGTCGACGAGAGCACCCTCATCGCCCGGGCCGCGCGGTGGCTCGCCGGGAGCGACCGGGGAGAGATCGGTCCGGTCTTCATATACGGGCTCTACGAGCCGGTCCCGCTCGAACGCGACCTTATCCTCGCCATCCGTGAGCGCGCGCACGAGTTCCACTACGTGGTCCCGTGGGCCGACGATCCTGCGGTATTCGTCGACGATGGATCCTGGATCCGCCCGGACGAGATCGATGATGGGAGCACGCCTCCCCGGGAGAGAGACCGGGGGACCGTCTGCATCGCAGAGCGGAAGGACCGGATCGACGAGGTCAGGGCGGTGGCGCAGGAGATCCGGGATCTCATCGCCGGCGGCGTTCCGGCCGGCGATATCGCGGTCGCCTTCCCCGATCTCCTGGCGGCGATGCCGTACGTTGAGGAGGTCTTCCCCGACTTCGGTATACCCTACGCATCCTCGCGGGGGCCGGCGCTCATCAGATCTCCATCTCTTCGGGCGCTCCTCAACATCCTCGCGGTCCCTGTCCACGGGTACCGCCGCGACGATCTCGTCGCACTCCTCAACTCCCCGTACATCAACGATGGACAGTTCCCTGCGGGATCGGTCGTCGATATCCTCTCCCGGGAGGCACAGATCATCGGGGGTCAGGACTCCTGGGATGAGAAGCTCGCGATACTCGCCGGGAGGCTTGAGGCGGAGATCGCGGTGCCCGATACACCGGAGGGGGTCCGGCGCCGCCATGAGAGGACGCTTGCCACGATCGCCGGCGTGCGGAGGGGGCTTGAGGCTCTCTTTGCTGACCTTGCGACCCTCGGGGGCGCAAAGACGATCGCAGGACACCTCGCTGCGTACCGGTCGCTCCTCGGCCGGTGGGGCTGCCCGGTGATGCCTGATGCGGGCGACCGCGATCTCATCCTGCGGGAGGGCTTCGACCGGGCGGCATTCTTCCGCGCCCTCGATACGCTGGAGGCGACGGCCCGGATGCTCCCCGAGAGGGAGATGACAGCGGCCGGGTTCCTCTCTCTTCTCTCCCTCCTCATAGCCGGAACGAACTCCGGGAGCCGCCGGATGCGCCGCGCGGTCCAGGTCGTCGGTATCAGGGAGCTGGTGCATCTCTCCATCCCGCATATCTTCATCGCCGGTCTCATCGAGGGCGCGATGCCCCGCCTGACGACCCGCCTCCCATTCTCCACCGATCTCGAGACCCGGCGACTTAAGACACGGTCGCGCTCTGATATCCTCCGGGAGGAGCGCTACCACTTCACCGCGGCGCTCCTCGCCGCCCGGGACCGCCTCTGCCTGAGTTTTCCGGCGACAGACGGCGAGTCCCCGACGATACGCTCATGTTTCATCGATATGGTCGGGGATGCCTGGGGCGCGGAGTCATTCGGTGCATCGCGCCTCAGTGCGGCGGTAGAGGCCGGGGCACTGATCGCCGGAGGTAGATCTGATGAGGCCGCCGCCATCATACCACCGTCCGCCGTCCGTGAGGTGGCCCGCAGGCTCAACATCGAGAACTACCACCGCCGGAGCGCCTGCGACTCGCCGTACGACGGCGTGCTCTGCGATGACCCTCCGGCGGTAGCGGCGCTCACCCGGAGGTTCGGGGATGGCGCCATATACTCGCCGACCGCTCTTGAGACATACGCGGACTGCCCCTTCCGGTTCTACGTCGGTGAAGCCCTCTCGCTTGAGCCGCTCGCCTCCCCCGACCCTGACCTGACCGCCCGGGAGCAGGGAAGCCTCGTCCACCGGATAGCGCACAGGTTCTACGCCGGGTGGCGGCAGGATGAACGCGGACCGATCACCGATGAGAACCGGGCTGAAGCGCTCAGGCGGATCCTCGTTATAGGCAGGGAAGAGGCAGAGCAGGTCAGCCTCAGGAGCCCGGCGTGGACGATCCAGAAGGAGTTTCTCCTCGGATCCCCGCTCGCCGGCCCCGGGCTGCTTGAGCGGTTCATCGAGAGCGAATTGAGGCTTGCAGCATCGTCCTTCTCCCCCCGGGTCTTTGAGTTCTCGTTTGGGTATCCGGCCGGGGAGAGCCTCCCGATCAGGCTCCATGGGGGATCGGAAGAGACGGTCCTCCTCCGGGGCAGGATCGACCGGATCGATGTCGCCTCCGATGGGGCGTTCATGGTCATCGATTACAAGACCGGCAGCTCCCGTCCGAACCTCAAAGAGATCACGGCGGGAAAAGCCCTCCAGCTCCCGCTCTACATCCGGGCGGTCGAGACCCTCACCGGGCTATCCGGGGCGGCAGGCGCCTACTACACGCTCCGGCGGGGTGAGATCCGGGTCCGGCCGGTCTTCTGGGATAAAGACCGTGAAGGCCATTTTGCGGGCTACCCCGTATCCCGGAGGAATGCCGTCGAGGATGTCCGGGCGCTGGTCGACGCCTCCCTCGCCCGGGTGGAAGAGTACCTGCACGGGATCCGGGGCGGGTGGTTCCCGACGCGGCAGGATAACGATCCCTGCCCCGGGTACTGTGGGTTTGCGACGATCTGCAGGTACGACGCCCTGCGAGAGTTCTCATCCGGCGGGGAGGGATCAGATGGGGCTCACTGACCGGCAGAGGCAGGCCGCCCTCGACCACGAGACGAGCAAGTGCGTGACCGCGGGTGCCGGGACCGGGAAGACCCACGTCCTCGTCAGGAAGTACATCGACCTGCTCGAGTCGGGGAAGAGCGGTGTCGCCGGGATCCTCGCCCTGACGTTCACCGATAAGGCCGCCATGCAGATGCGCGAGCGGGTCCGGGATGCAGCCATGGAGAAGAGCGGTCCGGCGTGGGATGCGATCCGCGAAGACCTGCTCTGGGCCAGCATATCGACGTTCCACGCTTTCTGTGCCGGGGTGCTCAGGGAGTTTCCGCTTGAGGCCGGCGTTGAACCGGGCTTTGCGGTCCTCAATGAGCGGGAGGCTGCCCGGCTCCGGGATGAGGTGGCGACCGATCTCATCCATGGCGAGGCGCCCGTGGCCTGCCCTGACGCGCTGGCCGGCACCCTCCGGGCCATAGGCGCCCATGAACTGAAGAACTACCTGAACCGGCTCTACGAGAGGCGCGAGGTTGCGGAGGAGTTCTTTGCCGTGCTCAGAGAGGACGAGGGAGCGGTGATCGCCGCATGGCAGGAGGCGCTCAGGCAGAGGAAGGAGGAGATCGCGCGCGAGATCCTCCCGGCCGCATCCACCGGGATCGCGGTGCTCGCAGGCCTCGCGGCTCGCTATCCCGGGGAGACCGACCCGGCGATGATCTACCTCCGCTCCGTTGAGCCCTGCCTCCCGCTGCTCGCACAAGGACGATCTGATGATTATACCTGCCGCGCCGTCGCCGCGCTTGCGGTGATCAACGACGACCGCCGGTTCTCGGCCCGGATGGGCAGGAAGGGGAACTGGAGCGGGCAGGATCTTGAGAAGCTCCGGGAGGCCTACAGGACACTGAACAACCTCACTAAACCTCATCTCCGGATCCTCAACCTCTCCATCGACCCGGAGGATACATTCACGCGGGCAACGCTCGACTTCCTCCATGACCTCGGGGAGGTCTTCTCGGTCTTTTCTGAGGCTCTGGATGCTGCAAAAGCGAGGCGGGGGGCGCTTGACTTCTCAGATCTCATCCATTACACCCGCCGTCTCTTCCGCGACCGCGATGATATCGTCGATGCACATCTCCGGAGCAGGTTTGAGTTCATCCTGGTCGACGAGTTCCAGGATACCGATCCGGCCCAGACCGCCATCATCACCGCGATCCTGGGGGGGAGGGGCAGGCTCTTCATCGTCGGCGACCCGAAGCAGTCCATCTACCTCTTCCGGGACGCGGACGTGACGGAGTTCAAGAGGATGCAGAACGTCATCGGCGAGGAGGTCAGGCTCGATATCAACTTCCGGAGCACGCCCGAGGTTGTGGGGTTTGTCAATCATGTCTTTGCCACCCTGATGGCCGGGAGCGCACGCCCCTGGGAGTTTCTCTATGAGCCGCTGCGGGCGAACAGGACCGATGATGCCGGATCGGTCGAGATCCTCCTCTGCCCGAAGGCAGACACCAGGGAGGCCGGCCGCCGGAGGTCTGCGGAGGCTGTCGCGAGGAAGATCCAGCGGGTGGTTGAGGCAGGCGAGAAGTCGATCATCAGGGACGGTGACCGCCGGCCGGTCGGGTACGGCGATATCGCCATCCTCCTTGAGCGCCGGACTAACCTCATCTACTACGAGTGGGCGCTCCGGCGCTACGGCATACCCTACCATGTCTACGCCGGGATCGGGTTCTACCGGCGGCAGGAGGTCTACGATCTCTACAACATCCTCCGGTTCCTCGAGAACGATTACGATGATGTTGCACTCTACGGCGCCCTGCGGTCCCCCCATTTCGGTATATCCGATGCCCGGCTCTTCGCCGTCGCAGAATCCGGTCCCCGCCCGGCCACGCTCTTTGAGCGGTTGCGCCGGTTTGCCGCCGGAGATCCGGACTCTGAGATCGCGGCAGCGGTAGAACTCATAGACTCGTGGCGAGGGGTCGCCCGCAGGCTCAGGCCGACGGAGCTCATCAACCGGATCGTCACCGGGTCCGGCGTCTATTCAGTCTACGGCGGGATGCCGGAAGGCGAGCAGATCATAGCGAACGTCGAGAAGCTCATCGAGATCGTCCGCACACTCCAGGAGGATGGGGGCAGCCTCGGTGAGGTCGTCAGGGAGCTTGAGCTCTGTATCGAGGGTGAAGAGCGGGAAGGCGAGGCACAACCCGATCGTATATCCTCAGATGCCGTCGCGGTCATGACGGTCCACGCATCCAAGGGACTTGAGTTCCCGGTCGTCGTCGTCCCCGACCTCTCGGAGTCCCCGCTACCTGAGACCTCCACGATCATCATTGAGAAGGGGCTCTGCATCGGCGTCAGGATC
This sequence comes from Methanomicrobiales archaeon, assembly GCA_012521035.1. GTDB lineage: Archaea > Halobacteriota > Methanomicrobia > Methanomicrobiales > Methanoculleaceae > Methanoculleus. Next base: position 2,872 of record JAAYND010000013.1, on the reverse strand, counting down.
GCAAACCCCGCAAACGACTATGAACGTGAGAATACCCCCATCCTCGAGATCCTCAAGGACGAGGCGCGGGAGAAGGACGAGGCCGAACGAAAACGGCTCTTCTACGTGGCACTGACCCGGGCGCGGGATCACCTGATCCTCTGCGGCGTCCTGCCCGAAGAGATGCCGGAGAGCATCGAGGCATGCAGGACGAGGACCGACTGGCTCGCCTTCTCTCTCGGCCTCTGCGAGGATGTATACGCGACCGGCGCGGTCAGCATCCACCCGCCCGGGGAGGCGCGGCCGATCCGGATCGAGGTCTGCACCACGCCCGACGCGATACCGGCGGAGGTCAGGACGGCTACACCGCGCCTTCTCACCATCCCTGAGGATATCCAGCCGGCACCGGAACTCCCCCCGGCGACGCCCCCGAAGGAGGAGCACGTCTACTCGGTAAGCGAGATCGAGGACTTCATGCGCGGGCAGGAGGTGGTGGATGATGACGCGCGGATCAGGGGCCTGATCATCCATGAGGTCTTCCGGGGGCGCGACCCGGCGGCGGTGCTCCGGCGCTACGGGATCGAAGATAAAGAGCGAGCCGGCGAGTATGCCCGACTTTATGAGGAGTTCCGGAGGGCGCCGCTTATGCAGGGCGCGGTGAGCGATCACTGTGAGGTTCCATTCCGGGCAGGGATCGAGGGGGTGATCTTCACCGGGTTCATCGACCGGCTCCTGCGCCGGCCGGACGGTACCTGGATCCTCATCGACTACAAGACCGGCCGGGTGGATGAGGCGAGGATCCGGGAGCACGCCCTCCAGATGGCGGTCTACCGCCGGGCCGCGGAGGAGATCCTGGGCGAGCCGGTCCGGACGTACCTCTACTCCACCGATACGGGTCGCTTCATCGAGGTGGAGGAGGAGAACCCTGAGGCGCTACTGCAGGCGATCCGCGAGATCGAGGAGGGGCGCGCCCCCTAACTCCCCGGCCGGCCTATCCTGAGCGCGTTTACGATGGCCGCAAGCGAGAGCCCCATATCCCCGAACGCGACAGCCATCCAGAGGGTGACGAACCCCACGACGGCGAGGGCGGCGATACCGAGTTTCACAACGACCGCGGTGGCGACGTTCTGCCGCACGACCGAGATGGTCTTCTCTGAGAGCGCGACGAGGTAGGCGACACGGGAGATCTCGTCCTCCATAACGACGATATCGGCGGCCTCGATAGCGATATCCGACCCGATCGCCCCCATCGCGACCCCGACGTTCGCCCGGGCCAGCGCCGGGGCATCGTTCACGCTGTCACCGACCATCACCACCAGGCCGTAGCGCTCCATCAACCGCTCGACCATCGTGACCTTATCCTCGGGGAGGAGGCCGGCGTGGCACTCGTCGATGCCGATGCGGCGCGCCACCGCCTCCCCGACGCGCTCACCATCCCCGGTGAGCATCATCGTCCTGATCCCCCGCGCTTTCAGGGTGGCGACCGTCTCTTCTGCATCCTCCTTGATGAGATCGGAGAGGGCGAGAAGCCCGATGACCGCTGAGTCGGTGCCGGCGAGGATCACAGTCTTTCCCTCGCCTTCAAGGCGATCGTACTCCACACGCCACGCGCCGGTATCCGGAAAGAGCGATTCGTTCCCGAGGAGATAGGTCACGCCGCCGATCCTCCCCCGGACACCCCTCCCGGTGATCGACGCAAACTCCTCCACGTCGTGAAGGGAGACCGCCTCCTCCCCGGCCCGTCGCATGACCGCTTCTGCGATCGGGTGGCCGGAGCGCGCCTCAAGCGACGCTGCGACCGCGAGCACCTCGGTCACCGGCACCCCGAAGGCGACGACCTCATCGACCTCAAGCCTCCCGGTCGTGAGGGTTCCGGTCTTATCAAAGACGATCACCCGGGCGAGCCCGACGGCCTCGAGGGCGTCCCGGCCCTTGATGAGCACACCGTTATGCGCTGCGGTCGTAATCCCGGAGACCATCGAGACCGGTGTCGATATCGCGAGCGCGCAGGGGCAGGATATGACGAGCAGTATCAGCGCCCGGTAGAAGGCCTCGATGAACGGAACCTCGAAGGCGAGCGGCGGGATGATGGCGAGGAGGACTGCGGCAAGGATGACCGCCGGGGTGTAGTAGCGGGCGAACCGCTCGATGAAGGCCTCGGTGGGGGAGGTGTGTGCCTGTGCCTCAGTGACCAGGGCCACGACCCGGGCAATCGTGCTCGCCTCCTCGGATTTCGTCACCCTGACCTCCAGGTAGCCGTCCAGGTTCCGCGTCCCGGCGTAGACCCCGTCACCGGCGACCTTCGCCACCGGGACGCTCTCCCCGGTGATCGGAGCCTGGTCGACCGATGATTCGCCGAGCGTGACGAGACCATCAAGCGGGATCGTATCCCCCGGCCGCACGATCACGGTCTCACCGACGGTGACCTCGCTGACCGGGACGACCACTTCCTCATCACCCCGCCTGACCCGGGCCGTCTGTGGCGCGATATCGAGGAGCGACGCTATCGAACGATGCGCCCGGCCGGCCGCATACTCCTCGAGGAACTCGGCGATGGCAAAGAGGTAGAGCACGGCCGCGCCCTCGGCCGGGTTTTCGGTCAGGAACGCACCGGCCGCCGCGATCGTTATGAGCACGGCGATGTTGAACCGGAACCGGATGAGCGCGAGGAGCCCGTCCTTCAGGACGTCGTGGCCCGCTATGACCGCCGCGGCGAGGAGGAGGAGAGTCCCGGCGAGGGGATAGGGGGTGAAGTACTCAACGTAGACCCCCGCAGGGAAGAGGAGACTTGCGATCGCAAAGATCGCAACCTCCCGGTGGGTCTCGCAGACCCCGGACCGGCAACGGGGGCACTCTTCATGCACGGGCATGGCCGGTCTCCGGGTATTCGGAT
>JAAYND010000012.1 GCA_012521035.1 Methanomicrobiales archaeon | reverse complement strand
GTTCATGCAGTCGTGAAAGAGGACCGGGTCTATCAGTTGATCAACCAGTTGAAGCGGGCCGGCGCAAAAGACATATTAGTTATGCCTATTGAACGGATCATACGCTGAGGAACATGGAGATCTATCCTGCAGTCGATATCCTGGATGGTCGGTGTGTGCAGCTCGTGCAGGGCCGGCCTGAGGCAGCGACGGTCTACGGTGACCCGGATGACTGGGCGCGCCGATGGCTCGAGGAGGGCGCGGACGGTATTCATATCGTCAACCTCGATGGAGCGTTTGGCCGTGCGCAGAAGAACGCTGAGATGATCCGGACGTTCATCCGCGATACGAACGCATTCGTCGAACTCGGGGGCGGGATCAGGAGCGTGGAGGACGCCACGGGGTGGCTCAATACCGGTGTCGACCGGGTGATCCTCTCGACCATTGCTGTCAGGGAGCCGGAGACTATCCGGGTGCTCTCCAGGGAGTTCGGGAGCGACCGGGTGATGGCAGGGATCGATGCCCGGGGTGGAGAGGTGATGATCAAGGGATGGGAGCGCCCTGCGGGGAGTTACCTCACCTGGGCAGAGCGGTTTGCAGGTCTCGGCGCGGGATCGCTCCTCTACACGAACGTGGATGTGGAGGGGCTCCAGCAGGGGATCGCGTTCGCTCCAGTGGAGGATCTCCTCTCCCGGGTGAGTGTCCCGGTCGTTGTATCGGGGGGCATATCGAGCGTGGAGGATATCTGGGCGCTCCGGAGCCTCGGGGCGGCGGGTGCGGTCCCGGGCTCGGCCCTCTATGCGGGTATAATCAGGCTCTCGGATCTCCTGGAGGTGGCGCATGCGGACGAGTGAGATCCACCGCACCACAAGGGAGACCGATATAAGCCTCTCCCTTGACCTCGACGGCACAGGGGCCGGGACTATCGAGACCGGTATACCGTTCTTCGACCATATGCTCACATCGTTTTCCCGGCACGGCAGGATGGATCTCTCCATCCAGGCGACCGGCGACCTCGAGGTGGACACCCACCACACCATCGAGGATATCGGGATCGTCCTCGGGACAGCCATTGCTGAAGCGGTCGGCGATGGGAGAGGGATCACCCGGTTTGCCGATGTTGCGGTCCCGATGGACGAGGCACTCGCCCGGGTGGCGATCGATCTGGGCGGGCGGGGCTACCTCGTCTTTGAGGGTGAGTTCTCGCCGGTGGGCCCGGGAGGCATCCCGGGTGACCTCATCGAGCACTTCTTCTTCAGTCTCTGCACAAAGGCGGGGATCACCGCGCATATCTCGGTTTCAGGCAGGAACGATCATCACATCGCTGAGGCGGCGTTCAAGGCGTTTGCCCGGGCACTCCGGACGGCCGTGGCGATCGATCCCTCGATAGATGATGTGCCGAGCACCAAAGGGACCCTGTAGCCGCCGGGGAGACTCAGGGATCTCCCGGCAGAGAGGGTTATCCTCCTGAGAGCGATGTAGCGGCGCATAAACCGTATTTTATGTACCACCCACCTTTTCTACCTCTCAGTATCTGGATGTGGCTGAATATCGCGTATAGGGGCGCCAGGGCGCTGCTAGCGGTGGTGGAGAGTCCTCCCCATCTCCCCCAGGAGGTCGCTGCCAGAGAATAGTCCTCTGACTTCATCCGGCAGTGGTTGAGTCACAGGATACCGGTCATGGAGTGCCATGGCTGTACTACCATCCTGAAAGATAGTGATACCTGCTGACAGGCATCGATTGCGAGAATTCCTGAAAAAAAAGAACTGGTCAGAGAAAGGGGTCCCGAAAGACCCCGATAAAGATAAGCGATCGAGTTTACGCGGACTTAACCGCGAGCTCGACGTCTTCAGCCTTGATCGTCTTGCGCCCCGCGTGCTGGGCGAGCCTGTTGGCTTCTCTGGTCAGCTCGGCAATATATGCCTCGGCTTTTGTAACCAGTGCGGCAGCAGCATCACTGCCGACTCTCTCAGCACCATTCTTCTTTGCGATACGTACAACCGCAGCAATAGGTAGATCTGCCATAATTTACTTCCACCTCTAAAAAGAGGTGTATG
>JAAYND010000122.1 GCA_012521035.1 Methanomicrobiales archaeon | reverse complement strand
GATGAACATCCATCCAGGGTCGGATTGATGAACATCCATCCAGGGTCGGATTGATGAACATCCATCCAGGGTCGGATTGATGAACATCCATCCAGGGTCGGATTGATGAACATCCATCCAGGGTCGACCAGAGAACCCTTCAAATGCTCATAAACTGACTCTAAGGGAGTTATACATTCCGATATGGCCCCACAGAGGATATTTATTGCGGTTTGATCCCGCCTACCGGAGCGGTGAATCCAGGATTCTGACCGCATCCCGGCGCTCAAAAGATCGGGTATCACCACCCCCTCCCACGAAGTTTTTCGCTAGCGATCGTACATGGGCCGGATGCATGGGAATCAGGGCGGAACGAGAAGAGCGGGCCCGTGAGTCACAGGAATAATACTCTATTTCCCTCTCAATTTGCGGAAATTCTGGCACTGGTTAGCCGAGAAAAACCGACGATGAGCGCCGGCGGAGGGTGGTGATCGATCTCCCGGGTGGAGTTTGTAGAGGGGAGCATCACTGACCTCGACCTCCTCATGGAAACCTTCCCCGGCACCTTGCCGGCCATCCCCTCCGTGCCCCTGGCCGGCGTGGCTCGCCGCGGCGAAAGACTGTAGGGTGCCGGCCCTTTGCCACTTCGAGACCGCGAAGCAGGCTCTCACCACCGGCGTGCATGCCCTGGTCAGAAAGCCCCTCTGTCCGGGTGCGAACAGACTCTCGGGCTGATCCCGGAGGAGCTCGCACCGACTGCAAAGTTCCTCCATAATCCCTATATGGTCTCAAGAACTACCTCTCCACTGGAGGGATTCGATTGTCGGAGACTCGTCTCCGTTATACCGTTCTTATGGAGCAGAATGAGGATGGAGGGTATACCGTAACGGTACCATCCCTTCCGGGATGTATCAGCGAGGGGTCTACCCGGGAAGAGGCGCTGGCGCATATCGAGGAGGCGATTGCAGGATACGTCGAGGTGGCCAAAAAACTCGGCAAACCGATCCCGGTTGAGATCTCTGTCCCCCTGAACACAACCAACGCGAGGGTATGAGACTTCCGGGAACCGCCGGCGTGAAGGTGGCCAAGAGCCCTCAAGAAAGCCGGGTTCGAAGTGGTTGGCGTCCGGGGAAGTCATCACTACCTTCACCATGCTATGCGTGATGTCATCGTGACCGTTCCTGTGCATTCTGAAAATACTCTTGCACCAAAAACTCTCCAGACAATTCTATTTCAGGCCGGGATCACCGTCGACGAGTTCCGGGCGCTCCTGTAGCCTGGGGCCGGCCTGCGCCGTACTTTGAGGGAGGGATGCCGGCTGGCGCGGGGATTGCGGCTTTCATGTGGTGGTCTGTTTGGTCTCCCCGAAGGGCCGGCGGAAGAGCCTGGCAGGTTCCCGAGCCCGGGCGTCCTGGTGGCGGAGGAGGTCTGAGATGAAGCAGGCTCGATACGTTTTGGAGTTCACAACGTAGAGTCTCGTCGTGGCGGAGGAGGGTAGAACTTGTCACATATTGTTTGGGGTTTGGTTGATGATAGGTGGCCGCAGATAGATTGAAAGTGGAGCGGGGGGGCGTGAACGCCGCAATCCGGAAGTCGGTGTGTTCATGATACTCGCACCGGCTGTGAGATCGAGGCCATAGTTGTCTGGTATAAAAACTTATATTCCAAGAGCTTTGCATAGAAGAGTAGCAAGTACTCCACCAATTAGACCCCCAACCAGTATCGCAAATCCGTGCTCTTTGAGAAGGTTCTTGATGGAAAATAAATTATAATGTCGCATTTTATCTGGATCGAAATTCGCTAACATTTCCAATCCTAATTTGGTGGTCTCTCGATATTTTTCAATCGCGCCGAGGTGATCTCTGCCGATCTGTTGCGTCTCAAGTCTTCTTGCTTCCATCGCAGATTTCTTAAATCGGTGGTAATTCTCGATGAATACATGCTCGGGCGTATTTATGGTAAATTTTCTCTTCAAATCATCCCGATATATTTGATCTATCTGCTCACTTACTACTACCCATAAGTGTTTATGACAGTCTAAAATCAGCCTTATCATGTGATTATACGCCCGATCCAGGTTTTCTTGAGCGGCGTCTGGATCATCGGTGCGAATAGTGAGATATACCATTAAATGGCTAAAGGTGGCTTCGATGTCCAGTAGCATGCCAGCGGGTTTATCTGCAAGGTATGCCACGAGATCTGAGTATGCTGGTAAAAATTCGCCCGTATACAGGTCAAGAAATTCATCAAAAGAGGCCATTAAAATCAGTAATCCTCAATGGAATTTCCGATTTAGGTACTCTTCAATATTATATTCTCTTAATTTGAATACACAGCCACCATGATTGACAAGGGGGTTTTCACACCGCGTAAGCTTTAAACTCCTCCCCAGACTTTTTTCGATTACCTGATCAATTTCAGTTGTTGATTTGAAATCCTTGATATTCACACCATATTTCTTTTCAAAGTACAAGGTTCTCATCTCATCCACCAGATACAACGGAATTTGACTATCTTTCTCCTTCACCAGTTGTGAGGACTTCTGGCAAGTACGTATCAATCAGATACGCAGATATGGGTATTGGAGTTCTTCATTCAGCGCGTGTACAATCTACTGCTCATTCATTGTATATAATCCATGCACATGCCCAATCGCCTGGCTGTCCTCAGTCCTGAAGAGAGTGGTTCTTTCCTCGCCGCCAGCATGATTGCTCCGAGGCCGGCCTGCGCCGCACTTTGAGGGAGGGGACGCCGGCTGACACAGGGATTGCGGCTTTCATGCAGTGGTCTTTCGCCAGAGGTGCTCGCCGGCGTGCGGGTCTTCTTATGTTCCTGGGGGGAGTGTAAACGAGAATTTTGATTCTCTGGTTACCGCCTTTGCTTTGATATTGGCCGCTATTGTGAGGATTTTTTGTGTACAAAAGTGTTTACAACCCCGGTTGTAAACGAATGATTTTGTGCTCTCTGCGCCGCAAACCGGATCAGTTTCCGTGCGTCGTCGGTATAGGTGGGCCTCTCCATGTATTCATGGAAACGCCGGGCATCTTCGCCTTCAAGGGTAAGCCCGAGTTCGATTGGTTTTGCCATCGCTCATCACCTCTCAATACGATATTATAGATGCGGATACCTCAAATAGATTTCATCTGATCTCCTGAATATCTCTCTGAACTTTTCTCACCGGTACCTATCGGGGGATGGAGCCACGATCCCGGGGTTTTCGACAATCTGGAGTAGCGAACGGCGGAGAGTGAGCCCGATGGATGCTCTACCTCAAAACCATAGCACCAATTCTTCTCGGTAACGTAACGAAGGCTCTGTAAAATTGAAACCCCCGATCCAGGGATCTGCAAGCAATCCCTGGACCAGCGGGGGCCGGTTTTTCCTGAACAAGAAGAAGTTTTTCAACGACACGAAGCGTGCATTCAGTTTCACCACAAAAACCGGGAGAGGGATATTCCTCTCCGGTTCAGTCCAGTTCGGATACTGCGTCAGCCCACTCCTCGATCGCGTCGAGGATGCTGTCATCCTGGTAGGATGAGAGCCGGACGGTCTTCCGGGTGAAGGTGACGTAGTAGTCATCGCCCGAGGGATCGTGGCACTTGAGCTGGCAGTAGTAGGTCTCCTTCGCGGGGTCACGGTGAGCCGTGCCCCCCATCGCGGTTGCGATCGCGGTGTTATCGAGCATCGCGCTGGCGTTCGCGTTGAACGCAGCGATCGTCGGGGACTGGAGCGAGGCCGTCCCGACCTTCTTGCCGGCGTTGATGAAGTTCACCTTTGCGGTGTAGTGCTCGCTGTGCCGGCAGACTGCCGGCATCTCGACGCCGTTCTTGACGTACTCGACGCAGCCGAAGGGGTTGTCATCGATGACGCTCTCGATGAGGTCATCGAACTTCTCTACACTCGGGATCTGGGTAGCGAGATCCCGGACAGCCGTTTTGTTCACGGTCTTCTCAATGAAGTCTGCCATGGTTCTTTCTCCTGCGCCTGCCAGAGTTCCCGGGAATGTGACAGACAACTATAAGGTATGTCCCCGGAGGATATGAGTCTGACTTTACCAAAAAGCCAGATCCTGGCTCCAATTCCGGAATATAAACGTTACGGTAATCCTTTTAGCATTTGAGGGCCTATCTTCCATTACAATGGCAGGAGAGAAGACTACCCGAGAGCTTATATATGAGACGAACCGGGATGTGAAGTGGATCTGCCGGGCGCTCGCGCGAATGGAGGCTCGGGATGAGGAGTTTGAAGCCCGGATCCGGGCGCTGGAGGCGTGGCGAGCGGAGAAGGCCGGCGAGGAGCGGAAGGTCTCGGCGTTCAGTGCCGGGGCCGGCGGGATCGTCGGCGGAGTGGTAGCGGTGCTGGTGAAGATGCTTGGTAGCTGACAGAGCACGGTGAATTCTCTCTTATAATCTGCCAATACGCAAAAAGCCGTCAACGCGCTTCATTTTCACTTTCACCCCGCACCCGATTTGCGTATATATAGCCACTCTCTATACGCTTTAGGTATGAAAAAGCGGTTCCTCATGTCAGATCAGACGCTCTTTCGAGACATCGATGTCTTCGAGATTGACTATGTTCCAGAACTCTTCAAGTACCGCGAAAGCCAGCTCGACGACCTTGCCTACCAGATCCGCCCTGCACTCAGGGGTGGGCGTGCTCTCTCTGCCATCTGCAGGGGCCTGCCCGGGACCGGGAAGACCACCAGCGTGCTCCGGGTCTTTGCCGAACTCGAGCAGACCACAACGAAGATTATGCCGGTCTACGTGGACTGTCAGAACGACCGGACACGGCACGCAGTATTCTCCCGGATCTATTCAGCGCTCATTGGACATGCTCCGGCACGCACCGGGGTCTCTCTCAGGTCAGTGATAGACGCGATCGGTGGCGCTCTTCAGCAGGAGGACAGGAGTCTGATCGTCTGTCTGGATGATGCGAACCTGCTCCACTACAACGATGTGCTCGGTGACGTCATCAACTCCCTGATCCGGCTCCACCAGGACTATCCCGGTGCCCGGGTCTCGGTCTTCGCGATAGTCAGCGACATGGGTCTTGATCTCGCCAGTGAACTGAGCCCGTGGGTCACTTCACCGTTCCGTCCATCGGATATCTACTTTCCTCCCTATGATGCAGAAGAAATTCAAGGCATTCTCCAGGATCGGATTCGGATCGGCCTCTATCCTGGCGTATTTCCGAAAGCAGTACTGAACTGCGTTGTTAACCAGACGATGGAGTCCGGTGATGTGCGGGTGGGACTGGATCTGGTGAAACGGGCTGCGCTGAACGCTGAGCATGACGCCCGCACCGAGGTCATTGAGGAGGATGTCACGACCGCCTATGCGGAGGCAAAACATATTCACCTCGCCTGCATGATTCGAAACCTCTCAGCAGATGAACGCCTGTTGCTCCGAAATATCGCTGAGATGTCGCGGAACCAGCGCGAACCCCTGATCTCCGGTGCAGTCTACGCTAAAATGAGCATCGAATCGAAGGCCAGTTACTCAGCCGTCTTCAAGCGTCTCCGGAAATTCGATAATCTGCGGCTGATCGATCTGAGCCGGGTACAGTCCCGGGGGAGAACCAGCGAGATTATGCTACGATATGAATCGGAGAGGGTGATGCAGATGTGCGAGTAGAGGTGCCAGAGGGGAGAAGATGGCCGGAGAGATGAGACGGTAGTATAGTCGCTCCCGTAACAGTCTGGAAGCATGCTCATGACCGGACTCAAGAATGTAAGCACCCTTCTCTTCCACTACCTTCTCCTCGCCACTACCTTCTCCTCGCCACTACCTTCTCAAACGCCTCTCGCGATCGTGGTCAGCCGGTGCTCGGCCGGCGATGAACGTCGCTGCTACCTCGGGTTTGATCGCCTGCGGGGGATCGGGATGGTGGTCCGGACGTTTGCACCTTTGCGACATGTTTCGGACATCTTTGCACCACCTGTCGCAAATGTAAAACTGCTCAGATCAGCGCCGGTTCTACCAATAGCTGTACATATAGAGAGAAGCGTCTCTCTCTAAGTACTCATTTACACCAGAATACCCACACAGTCAATGGCACCTGTTCGGAGGTGAGTGAGTCTCTCACTCTCTCTGTGTGTGCGAAAACCGGAATGGTGCAAACGATCTTTCGATACGGTCATTAAGGGCCGGAACCATCGATCGAGGCCAGTTACGCCGTTTGTTCATTTGCGACACCTGTCGCAAAGTGTCGCAAACGATCTTTCGATACAGCCAGTAAGGGCCGGAGTCGTTGATCAAGGCCGGTTAAGCCGGCTGTTCATTTGCACCACCTGTCGCAAAGCAGTGCAGGAGCCACTGCCGTACCAATTTAGAAGCGCTCATGACCCGACTCTTTTCTTCCACTGACTTCTCCCCGCCACTACCTTCTCAAACGCCTCTGTGATCGTGGTCATCAGGTACTCACGGCCGGCGATGAACGTCGGGCATCCTCCTGTATACCCGGCGCGCCGGCGGGGCGCCCTTCGGGCCTGACTGCCAGGATACCCGGCGCGGCACCAGAACTTTCCGGTGAGAGGCGTTCAGGCGAATCCGCGGGTATTACGGGGGTGGATGCACATGCACCTCTTCCCGTGGTACTTTGGAATATTGGCACTCCCATTC
>JAAYND010000121.1 GCA_012521035.1 Methanomicrobiales archaeon | reverse complement strand
GCGATAACCATGATAGATCATCTCTCAGGAGAACTGGCATCCACCGGGGATCGGTGGGTGGTGATAGATATCGGCGGCGTCGGCTACCGGGTGCAGGTCACCGAGCCCGCACTTCAGGATCTTGCGGTGACGGGAGGCCGGGTCACAGTCCACACCTACATGGTGGTCCGCGACGACGGCATCCAGCTCTACGGGTTTGCCCACCCGCAGGAGCGCGAGCTCTTCACGATACTGATAGGTGTCACCGGGATCGGTCCCCAGACTGCGATGAACATCCTCTCACGGATATCGTTTGAGGAGTTCGCGATCGCGATCTTAAACGACGACGAGAGAACCCTCACCCGGATCCCGGGGATCGGGCAGAAGAGTGCCAAACGACTGATCCTGGAGTTGAAAGACAAGATGAAGAAACGTGCGGCGATGCTCCCCGCCGGGAGAGGTCGAAGAGAGATCGGCGATGCAGTGAGCGCCCTGATCTCGCTCGGGTTTTCTGAGCGCGAGGCAGAGGAGGCGGTCAGCGCAGTCCTGCCCACCCTGTCCGCACCGACGGTGCAGGATCTGATCCGGGCCTCTCTCGCCCGCCTGAGGGAGCAGTCATGAGACGGATCACCTCCCCCGACGCCCTGCCGGAAGAGGGCGATGACGCCACGATCAGGCCGGCACGGTTCGATGAGTTCGTGGGTCAGCAACAGGTGAAGGAGACGCTCGCGATCGCCATAGAGGCCGCGAAGAAACGTGACGAGCCCCTGGACCATATCCTCTTCTCCGGGCCGCCGGGGCTCGGGAAGACGACGCTTGCCCGGATCATCGCCCGCGAGATGGGGGCGGCTATCAGGACCACCTCCGGCCCGGTGCTTGACCGGCCGGGCGACCTTGCCGCCCAGTTGACGGCGCTCTCCCGGGGCGACGTCCTCTTCATCGACGAGATCCACCGCTTAAACCCGGTGGTCGAGGAGATCCTCTACCCGGCGATGGAGGACTCCTGCATCGACGTGATGATCGGTGAGGGGCCCGGGGCGCGGTCTGTCCAGCTCCCGCTTGAGGAGTTTACCCTGGTCGGCGCGACGACGAAGGTCGGATTGCTCGCCTCCCCGCTCAGGGATAGGTTTGGTTTCATATTCCGTCTCAACCTCTACGATGTCGGGGATCTGGCGGCGATCATCCGGCGGAGCGCCGGGATCATGCAGACCCCGATCACCCCCGAAGGTGCTCTTGAGGTAGCGAGAAGGAGTCGCGGAACGCCCCGGATCGCAAACCGCCTGCTCCGGCGGGTGCGCGACTTCGCCCTCGTCAGGGGAGACGGGAGCATCGATGAGGAGACCGCCGACCTCGCGCTGACCATGCTCGGGATCGACCCGCTCGGCCTCGACGATCTCGACAGGAGGATCCTCTCGGTGATCGCGCATGACTTCGGTGGCGGCCCGGTGGGCGTCAAGACGATCGCTATATCGATCGGAGAAGAGGTGCGGACGGTCGAGGAGGTCTATGAACCCTACCTGATCCAGATCGGGTTTCTCAAACGGACCCCCCAGGGCCGGGAGACGACGCCGGCGGCGGAGAGACACATCAGGGCGGCGTCTCAGGAGTGATGGTGGTTGGGGGTATTCGTATCCCGCCACCCTCCGTTCGGCACACGGATCTCAAACCGTGCCCCCTCCCCCGGGATCCCTGTCTCGCGGATCGAGATCCCGGTGATCCCGAGGATCTCTGCGACCAGGAACAGTCCGTGCCCATGCCGCCGCCTGTAGGCCGGACGAAAGATCGCCTCTTTCTCCTCATCCGCGATGCCGATACCATCATCCTCGCATACTATCAGCAGATCCTGCCCGTCTCTCACATAGGAGAACCGGATCTCTGTTATCTTCTTGCCGTGGCGGGCGGCGTTATCGATGAGGTTGTAAAAGACCTTCTTCACCATCGGGTCCGCGTAGATCTCAAGGCCCGCGAGGTCCGTCCGGACCTGGATCCCTGCCGGGATGGTCAGCTCTGCGACGCTCTCCCGGATGAGGTTCTCCGGCCTCTGCCAGATGGATTCTTTCACCCCCATATCCTGGTAGTCCCGGGTGAACTCGATCTGCTTCTGGATCTCCTCCACAGCGGTCCGGGCACGCTCGAGGTTCTCGCGGATACCGGGAACTGCTGAGTCCTCTATGGAGAAGTCGATGTAGGCGCGCGCTATGGTGATCTGGTTGAGGATGTCATGGCGGGTGATCGCCGAGAGGAGGTTCAGTTTCGCGTTCGCCATGCTGAGCGCTTTTTCTGCGAGCTGTTGTTCGGTGATATCCTTTCCAGAGCTGAGCGTCCCGCTTATGGTGCCGTCTGCATCCCGGATCACGGTGTTGTTCCACTCGATGATCCGCTCGTTGCCATCCACGGTGAGAAGCGGTGTCCTCACAAACTCACCGGACTCGATGTCGCCCTGTATCAGCCCGAGAAAAAGCGCACGGAGGCGTTCCTGCTCCCCGGCGGGAATGAACTGCTCAAACCAGGACCTGCCCACGGCCTTATCCGCCGGGCAACCGAGAACCTCAGACGCCCGGCGGTTGATGAGGG
>JAAYND010000120.1 GCA_012521035.1 Methanomicrobiales archaeon | reverse complement strand
TGTGGCAATACCTTCTGGAATCCTGGCCGGGCAGAACGCAGTTGTAAGACAGCATACCCTGAAGAAGCCGGCGACCACATTCTCAGGTCCAGAGCATGTTTCAAAGTGGTTACGAGGGTGACTATAGGTGACAAGTACTATTCTGAGGGGTTACCGAGGCGGTTTCGGGGCCGGCGGGGGAGGCTCGCCCCTCCCCCGCCGGCTCTATCACCACGCACAGCGACGCGGAGCGGAGCGGGTCGGCGCTACAGCGGTGCTAGAGCGTCCTGGAGCGTAACAGAACAGTTTTAAGGACACAAGATAAGGTAAGAGACATACAAGAAGTGATAAGATGAACGGGAAGGCTCTGGCCAGCCTCCCGGTTTCGGTTGTTGCTGCTGATGCTTGGTCGGCTATCAGTAGCAATACTAGAACTGGGAACGATAAGAACCTTTGTATATCACCTGCGACACCCCCGGATATTCCCGGAACCCTGCCGGCCCGGGGTGCTGGTCTCGGTGCGGGTAGGGCTCAGCCCGCCCCCCTTGACCTCCAGGCGCTGCGGGGAGAAACGGGGCCCCTGCCGGGTACCGGCGACGCCTCTCCTCCCGGGTGATGGAGCAGCCCCTGGTACGTAACTCACCCCGGCGATCCGCCAGAGCGATCTTGATGGGTTGAACAGGTCGCTTGCAGGAAATTCTCGAGGGTTACCGCGCCTGGCCGGGGAGGCCGGCCTCACAGGAGAGGATGGCCGGCGCATAAGCCCTCTCACCGCTTCCAGTCCTTTTGCCCGGCCCTCCCGGGGCACGCCATCTCTCCGGCGAACCTCCGGTCAAGGCCAGGAACGCGGAACACACCTGCCCGGTCCGGGAGAGATCTAAAGATATCGAGGATGCGCTATGTTCTTACCGTCTGGCAAAATAGAGTGATATGGTCGGTTGCTCAACCGGTTGAGAAATAACCAAACCCGCCGGTCAACTCAGCAACATTCGTATAACATCTGGTATTATGGGGGGCGACAACAGTGAGCGAGGGCACGACCACCTCGAACCTGTGCTCCGGGAACCAGTAGGATCCCCGTCCGTAGTCATTTGATACGTTATTTGCATGCACCACAGCATGTTCAAGGTCGGCGAACTGGATCCGGGCATCTTCGAAGTTTAATATATCGAGTACCTTCCGTTTCAGGTCCGATTTCCCGAGGAGGAGGACCAGAAATCTGATGCCGTCATCGATCTTGTAGTTCATTGTTATGACAGCATCCTCCTCCATGAGCTGAATGGTAACATCCTCGACGGTGATGTAACTGTATCGCTCATCACTCCCTGCTACAGCAGGAGCGATGAGAGCAGCTACTACGAGCATCAGCACTGCCGCGACCATCACCCGTCTCATTACGTAGGAGTTGATCCGGGAGCCATAAAGCCTTTATGGTGGCCAGGGGCAGGGGAGCCCATATGCCCGATTTATAAGGAATATCTCCTCAAAAAAGCGGATTTCTTAATTATTCGATTCTCAAAAGCGCATCCCCCGGTTATCAGTATACCGGGAGGCCATTCCCGGAGTACTCTCTGTGCACCCTCTAGAACAGGAGCGCCCAAAAAAGGTGTTTTGAAGTCTCACTTCGATTGAGAGAGAACAATCTCGATACTTGAGACGTTTGTCTTTCCGGTATCGGTATCGATCATCTCGGTCGACGTAAAGATCTCCTTCTTGTCCACGTTCTCCAGGAACCGGTTGAGCACGATCTCCGCCGTATCAACCGCACGTGAAATTGCCTTCCCCCGGGCCTTGATCGCAACTTCCTCCGCTCCGTTGTTGAACTGGGTAACTACCGCGAGCACGTAGTTCATGACCGGTTTGTTCCCCACGAATACTGTGTTATCCTTTACCATTAGCCCACCTCGTCTAGAGATATTTTCTTGAGTATATCAGCTCTGCGTTGAGAACGGATGCGCCTGCAGCACCACGGATGGTGTTGTGCCCGAGCGCAACGAACCGTAATCCTTCCCGGATTCTTCCAACGGACACTGTCATACCTCCTCCACGGTTACGGTCGAGTCGTGGTTGGGGGCGGTCAGGCTGGTCGAAGACCTCAACTGCCTTTGCTGGTTGCAGGGGTAGGTTGCTGAAGGGTGACTTAAATGTTGCGTAAGCTTTTTTCACCGTATCGATCGACTCCTTCACGTCAGCCCAGACCGCGATGGTATGCCCATCGATGACCGGGACCCGATGACAGCTTGCGCTCACCTTTATCGGGGCAGGAATCACCTCAGAACCGTTGAATTCTCCCAGGATCTTTATGATCTCGGTCTCTATCTTCTCCTCCTCATCCCCGATGTACGGGACAACGTTATCATAGATGTCCATGGCAGCAACGCCGGCAAACCCACCCCCGGAGATCGCCTGCATGGTTGCTGCGTGGACATTATGAAACTCAAACGCTCTGAGAGGAGCAAGAGCCAGAGTAAGGACGATCGTCGAACAGTTCGGGTTGGTCACGATGAACCCCCCGCGCCCCCGATCCCGCTGAACATCAATAAGGCCCAGGTGATCCGGGTTGACCTCGGGTATCACCAGGGGGACGTCAGGATCCATGCGATGCGATCGAGCATTGCTACAGACAGCGATGCCCGCATTGGCGATCTCGGTCTCAAGCGACGTCGCCACATCGGCAGGAAGAGCTGAGAAGACCAGATCGCAGTCCTTCAGGCTCTCGACGGTTGTTGGAGTGATGACGATATCGCTGATCCTGTCCGGGTACGGCGCGTCGAGGCGCCAGTTGACCACTTTACCATACGGTTTTCCTGCACTCCGTTCAGAAGCGGTGAGTGTCTGGAGATGAAACCAGGGATGATCCGCTAAAAGCTGGACGAAGCGCTGTCCCACTGCTCCTGTGGCACCAAGCACTCCTACATTAATCATAGATAAAAATATCTCTGGTGCTGGTGGTATTAAAAGAGTGTGTTTTCCTACTCCATCGAGATGGCTTCAGACGGGCACTCGTCGACGCAGGTCTCGCAATCTACGCAGAGATCCGGGTCAACTTTTGCTTTCCCGTCTTCCATGGTTATGGCTGCCGATGGGCAGACATCCACACAGGTCTCACAGCCGGTACACTTCTCAACATCAACAACTGCTGGCATTTTTTTTCCTCCTGATGTACATGTTTTTCAATTGATCAATAATAAATTTCGTTCTTCTGAGTGATCAGGGGTGCCAATTATATCCCCAGAACGTCCTGCATGGCATAGATGCGCGGATCTCTCCCGACGACCCAGCGTGCAGCCCTGACGGCGCCCTGCGCGAATACCGCCCGGTCGTAGGCGCGGTGGGAGATCTCGATACACTCAAAGTTCCCTGCAAAGAGGACCGTATGGTCGCCTACGATGTCGCCACCCCGGATGGCATGCACGCCGATCTCGCCTCTCCGCTCCGCTACACCGACACGCCCGTAGACCTTCTCGCGCTCCCCGAGTTCCTGGTCCAGGATATCGAGGATAGTCTTTGCGGTGCCGCTCGGGGCATCCTTCTTGTAGCGGTGATGAGCCTCCGTGACCTCGATATCGTAGTCACCGAGTTCGCGAACCGCCTCCCGCACGAGTTTCCAGAAGATATTGACGCCGACAGAGAAGTTGCTCGATATCACCGCAGGAACATTCCCCTCGACGGTGTTTCCGATGAATTCTCTCTGTTCAGGAGAAAAACCGGTCGTCCCGACGACGAGTGCAACGTTGTTTGCGGCCGCTGCCCTGATATTTTCAACCGCCGCAGCCGCTACCGTGAAGTCGATGAGGACATCGGGTTTTTTCTCCTTGAGGAACGCATCGATACGGTCCGCAGGGACAACCTCCTTCCCAAAGGATGCCCCTTCCCGTATATCGATCCCGCCGACCAGTTCGAGATCCGGGGCCTCATCAACGATCCGGCCGATGGTGGTCCCCATCCGCCCCAGGGCTCCAGATATGGCTACTTTAATCATAATTCGCCAGCACCTCTCGCAACCGCTCCGTCCTCTCTGCATCCAGGTTGTCGAGCGGCAACCTGACCGGCCCCGCAGCCATCCCGCGGATTCCTGCCGCCATCTTCACGGGGACGGGGTTTGTGTCGATGAACATCGCCCGGAAGAGCGGGGAGAGTTCATAGTGTAGATCCAGTGCGCGTCCAAGGTCGCCGGCGCGGTAAGATTCATACATCTGCGCCATCCGACGGGGTTCGACGTTAGCAGCCACCGATATCACGCCTGCGCCCCCCAGCGTGAGGAGCGGGAACGTCATTCCGTCGTCCCCGGAGAGCACGATGAAGTCCTCGTCCTGCGTCGCCTCGATGATGCGGGAGATCTGGGTGATGTCGCCGCTCGCTTCCTTGATCCCGACGATATTTGGATGCCGGGCAAGTTCAGCCACCAGATCAGGCTGAAGGTTCTGCCCGGTCCTGCCGGGGACGTTGTAGAGGATGATAGGCAGATCGAGGTCAGCGATCTTCGTGAAGTGCTTGATGAGACCGGAGCGGTTTGGCTTGTTATAATAGGGGCTGATGACCAGGGCGCCATCCGCGCCGGCATCCCGCGCGGATCGGGTCAGGCGGAGCGCCTCCTCGGTGTTGTTCGAACCGGTTCCGGCTATCACCGGTACCCGGCTGTTGACGACATCGATCGCCTCCTGGACCACCTGCTCGTGCTCCTCGAACGTGAGCGTCGCGGCCTCCCCCGTCGATCCGCAGGGGACGATGCCGTGGACTCCGCCCTCTATCAGTGATTCAATATTGGATCGTAGCCCTCCAATGTCGAGACTTGACCCGGAGTCCGGGTTAAAAGGGGTAATAATTGCTGGAAGGATTCCCTCAAACATACTAGAGGATTATCGCTTCCTTGTATTTATCTTTCTTGAGATATATCCGGCAACCCTGTTTCGTACACGCTTGCTGTCGATTGATGCAACTTCGGTGACGGCATGCTTGTTCTCCTCAAAGTCGCCGCTAAACTTCTCGCGGTGCTTGACGAGGAGATCTTCCCCGACATTCTTGATATATGATGGTTTTATTCCCATGTGGACCTTCCCTTACAATTGTGCATAGGTAATGCGATTTGACAGCTTAAGAATATTATGGGCGACCGTGACCGGATCCTCTCCAAGCACCCTGATCATCGGTTCTTTTCCCATGGCGCCGGAATCGTAGATTATGTCGGGCACACCGTCTCTACAACAGGATGCAACGCCCCAGTCCATCGTCTTCACGCCCGGCGGTTCTCTCTCCCGGTCAAATGAGCAGATCTCAAACATAAGATTCTCCAGTTCCTGGAGGATCGCCTCGGAGAATCGGATGTTTGCCGCGCTCCTGATCACCGGATCGAAGCGCATGGCCGTGAGCACGATCCGCGCTACATGGTCGCTTGCCCCAAACGCTATCTCCCCTACCGGGTGGACCCGATCGCCGAGTCTGACGATTCGCCCGAGGACTCCCGCCACATCATCCCTGTCCCGCGCGTCAGGCAGGGCGTAGACGATGTTCATCCCGACCTCAGGGATAAGTCCGGGATCCATCCGCTCCACAAGCAGCATCACGGCCTCGTTCATGCTGACGATAGTCTGCGCGCGCTCTTCTGCTCTCATGCTCATATTCTCATTCCGGTTTCCTCATAAGGGTTGCGCCCGGGGTGCTGTGTTGCAGAACTAACCTTGCGGTTGCCCTCTCCTCACGCACCTCTAACCAGGGCCTATAGCCATCAGTACGTTGTACCCGTTCACCCGCATCCGGATCTCGCGAAATATCCATGCTCCGCACCGATGGCGCAAAGCAAGATGGATCGATAGAGCGGCGCTGCCCTCACCGGCAGAAAGAACGACTGTGCGGAGTGAGAGCAGAGAGGGTGCATCTCGTTTGTGGAAGAAATCAGACTGGAGATCATGTCATCCAGGCCGGGATCGTATACCATATCTTCAGGGGGCGTACAAAACAAATGCGAGGGGAGCGATTTGAACGCTCGAACTCCTACGAGACAAGGCCCTCAACCTTG
>JAAYND010000011.1 GCA_012521035.1 Methanomicrobiales archaeon | reverse complement strand
GTATCGTCCCCGACGACTACGACCTGATCCGTGCTGCTGTCCGCTGTGGTGTCGTCGAGAACGACATCCTGCTCGTCTCGGCAGGATCGTCGGCCGGAACCCGGGACTACACCGCTGAGATCATAGCTGATCTCGGCGAGGTGCTGGCACACGGTGTCGCAATCAAGCCCGGGAAACCGGTGATAATCGGCAGGATCGATGGAAAACCGGTGATCGGCCTTCCCGGCTACCCACTCGCGGCCGCGACCGTCCTCCGCGAGATCGTGCTCCCGTTCATCACCCGTTACGGTCTTCCCGCACAGGAACCCGAGCGCGTCGCCGCCCGACTGACCACAAGCCTCGAGTCCGATATCGGGACCGACGAGTTCGTCCTCCTCTCGACCGGGAGGATCGGGGATCGGTGGGTCGCGGCGCCGCAGTCACGGGGCGCAGGCGTCCAGATGAGCGCTGTGCGGGCGAACGGCTATATGCAGATCCCGGCAAACAAAGAGGGCGTGGCGGCCGGGGAGGCGGTGGCAGTCCGTCTCACAGTCCCGCGCGCGGAGGCGGAGGAGGCGGTGCTCATCACCGGTAGCCACGATCCCGCCCTCGACTACCTGGCCGATCTCGTCCGGCCACGCGGTGTCGATATCCACTCCACCCACCTCGGGAGCATGGGCGGGGTGATCGCGCTGAAGAAGGAGGAGTGTCACGCGGCCCCGATGCACCTCCTCGCCCCCGACGGCACATACAACACCTACTACCTGGAGCGCTACATGCCCGGCGCCGACCTCGTCCTCCTCTGCGTTGCGGAGCGGCAACAGGGGGTCATATCCCGTGACGGCCTCGAGTTTGACGATCTTGCCGGCCGGACGTTCATCAACCGGCAGAAAGGGTCCGGAACCCGTATCCTCCTCGATCATACCCTTGCGGAGCGCGGGATCGATCCGGCGTCCATACCGGGCTACGAGCGTGAGGTGACGACGCACCTCGCGGTCTCCCTCGCTGTCCGGAACGGGGAGGCGGACGCGGGGATGGGGGTCTACAGTGCTGCAAAGGCGCTCGGCCTCCGGTTCACTCCGGTGGCGACGGAGCGCTACGAGCTCGTTATGCACCGCGCCATGCTCGACGATCCGAGGATCGCCGCCCTGATCGAGACCGTCTCGTCGAAAGCGTTCAGAGCGGTTCTCCGGGATCTCGGGGGCTACGAGACGGACGAGACCGGTGCCCTGCGCGAAATGCGCGACTGACCGCCTCTTCGGGCGTGGTGCAATCCACCACCCCCTCTATATCCCATGTGGAGAGCCCGAAGACGGGCTTTCCCATCTTGAGCGCGACCGCTATCTCTGAGAGCGTGCCATAACCCCCGCCGACGGCGATGACCGCATCCACGGAGAGGATGAGGATGACGTTTCTTGCGTGGCCCATGCCGGTACGGATGACCAGATCGAGGTAGGCGTTCCCGTCCCCGGTATCGGGGAGGATGCCGACGGTCCTGCCGCCGGCCTCCTTCGCACCCCGGCAGACCGCCTCCATGACCCCGCCGCGGCCGCCGCAGCAGACGACCCCGCCCCGCCCGGCGATGAGGCGACCGACGGTCTCAGCTCTCCTTCTCTCATCCTCTGAGCAGTCCCCCCTCCCGATGACTGCGATCTGCATGGCAGAGATTCAGGTCTCCTCCGGGATAAAGGGTGGCTGCTTCTCCCGACCCCATGCCGGCCCACTCCAAAATGATTTGTTTCACGAGGACATACGGTACACCAGAGTATGGATATGAGGGATATGAGGTGAAAGAAGTCACCAGCAGCTATAACCCGCACGATATCGAGTCCAGGGTCCAGGACTACTGGAATGAGGGGAATATCTATGAGCGCGCGAAGGCCCTGCGGGAGGGTGGAAGAGCGTTCTTCTTCGTCGACGGACCGCCGTATACCACCGGCCACATCCACCTCGGCACTGCCTGGAATAAGATCATAAAAGACGCTATCCTCCGGTATCACCGGATGCGGGGCGCAGACGTCATCGAGCGGGCCGGCTACGATATGCACGGTCTCCCCATCGAGGTGCAGGTGGAGCACAAGCTCGGGTTCGCCTCAAAGAAGGATATCGAGGAGTACGGTATCGCCCGGTTCATCGAGCAGTGCCGGGAGTTTGCGGTGACGCACATGGATATCATGAGCGACCAGTTCCGGAAGCTCGGCGTATGGCTTGACTTCGATAACCCCTACCAGACCATCAAAGAGGATTACATCGAGTCTGCGTGGTGGGCGGTCCAGCGGGCGGATGAGCGCGGACTCCTTGAGCGCGGTCACCGGGTCGTGAACTGGTGTCCCCGGTGCGAGACCGCCATAGCCGACTCAGAGGTGGAATACTGGGACGAGACCGATCCTTCAATATTCGTCAAGTTCCCCATCACCGGGCGCGAGAACGAGTACCTGGTGATCTGGACGACGACGCCCTGGACCCTCCCCGCGAACGTGGCGGTGGCGGTCAACCCCGCTTTCATCTACGCCCGTGTGCGGGCGAAGAAGGGTGATC
>JAAYND010000119.1 GCA_012521035.1 Methanomicrobiales archaeon | reverse complement strand
GGATTTTGGAGATAGCATCTTCCTTAGAATCGCTGATGTGCAATAGCGTTAGCATATCGGCAGCAGACTCTGCATTTCCGTCATGATGAGTATGCTCATGATAGAGCGCCTTTAGTTCGCAAAAGATCTGATCCAGCAACCTCTTCTCAAGGTTTGAATCAAGATTCTCAAATTTCTGTGATTCCAGGTGAATTAGCCCACAATGATGGAATGTGAGTATTTTTACTCCGATCAAACATGTATATTTCTCATTATCTATCTCCAGTGAATCCTGCGTATTATTCTGTAAAAGAAAGATTCTTTCTGGATGTTTAACTTCTGGATCCAGGAGATACAGGAAATAAATCGGTTCAGGATCCTCAAGTGAATCGCTTAATGCTTTCTCGTTAACACAGATCGTTGGGTAAGTTGATACAACATTTTGCAGGTCTGGCGGTAATTTATCCTGGAAATCTTTTTTGTGTTGAAGATCAAGGTTTTTATCTTTAAAGGGGTATTTTAAGAATATATCTCCCGATAGATTTGGGATCCAGCCAAAACAGTGTATTTTCTCGCCTCCAGAGATCAGAAAAATAATGGGATTTATAGATATTTCTTACCCAATGACGTCGTTTTTGCTGTTGGAACCATTTTTTTTAAACTTAAACCCATTTTCAGTAACCCGATACTCGCGAGTTCTTCAACCCGGGGTAAATCTCTCTCCGACACGTACCCCCCATCTTGAAATTTATTAAGTATCTCCAGATCGAGCTGGATTGAACTGCCTACCACTTCGCCACTCTCCTCAGTAATTTATGTTGGGGCCGTAACCGGGGGCTCCTTTCAAAGGTTCATCCATACACTGTGAACAGATGTAGGCGCTTTTTGCACTGCACCACTCTATAAGAGTAGTAGCACCGACATACACAATAAACATATCTATCTGCCTCATCAAATAATTATACTTAAGATAAGAAAGGCTACGATAGGTCATCCATGACCGGGCGTGAACAAATCGCGATCGTTAAACACGTTCCCACGTCCGTTTTGAAGAAACGGATAAAGCGCCATAGAGGTCTGCCTGAAGTGGTCTCACGCCTCCTGTTTATTCGAAGCCTTATCCTCGCGATCATCGCCGGCCCGCGGATGCAAAAGCGACATCTAAAAAACCCCCCGGATGAGCAAGCACACCGTGCTCGCGTTCTTTGATCCCGGACCACGGCAAATACTCAAGTGTATATGATCGTCCGGGCGCACTCCATTGGTGAATAGCCCGGAATCCCGGCCAAAAACCGAATCCTGGAGCGGAAAGGTTCCAGATCCCCTTACTCCCGCTCCTCCTTTCCACGCGGCGACGTCCGCCACCAGTAGTAGATCTCGTAGGCCATCAGCGCGATTAACACCGCACAGGCCCCGAGGAAGAAACTCATAACGAGGTCGTGGACCGGCGGGGCGCCGGCGGCACCATCCAGAGGAACTCCAAACGTGGAAATCTCCTCCCCTCCCGCGCCGCTGGCAAGCCTCGGCTCCGGCGGCACGCTATCCTGCGTGACCGGGAGGAGCGCGGGAAGCACCCCCCAGAGCCCGATGCTTGCGAGGGCGACGATGCCGAAGTACATCGCGTACTTCTTCAAAACCGACTCAAGGTCACTTGCCGGCGGCGCTATGATGAGAACCTGGTTCGCAAGGCCGTAGACCTTCACCTCACGCCCCTTCTCGCTCCAGCGGGTCTCCATGACCTCAAGAACCCCCGCATCGAGGAGGTTCTCTATGTGGTAGGAGGCGGTGGTGATCGGGATCCCCATCGCTCTTGCGACCTCCGACGACGTCAGTGGTCCGCCGCCGAACGCCTGGATGACCGCGTTCGCCGTCTGGCTCGCCATCGCCCGGGCGATCTTCTGTGCCCGCTCATCGCCCGGCTGGACAACTACAACGTTCTCAGCCATGGAGTCTTTCAAGGATCCTGTCGCGCCCGTCCTTGAGCGCCTCTTCGAGCCGGGAGACGTCCGGCCCTGCGCCCTGTGCGAGGTTCGGCTTCCCGCCCCCCTTCCCGCCGAGGATGCCGCAGACCTCTCTCACGATATCGGCGGCGTTCACCGCCGGTATGCCTGACGTCGCCACAACCTTCGCGCTCCCATCTCCCGATACGAAGAGAGCGACCCCGCCTTCGTCGGCGATGGTGGTGGCGAGAGCGACGAGCTCCTTCGGGTTCGCATCCACCCTTCTGACGACGACCCTGACCCCATCGACCACCTCGCCATCGAGGTGCTCCATCTGGAGATCCACCATCTTCTTCTGGAGGCGCTCGATCTCCTTCTTCTGTTCCTTCCACTCCGTGAAGAACCGGGATACCGTCGCCGGCAGGTTCTCGGGCTGGACGCTCACCACGCCGGCAGCCTCCTGGAGGAGGTCATCCATATGCTGCATGGAGTATACCGCCGCAAGCCCGGCCGAGAATATAAGCCGCTCCACGCCGTCCTGGATATGTTCAACGCCGATGACCCTGATAAGCCCGATCTCGCCGGTCGTCCGGACATGTGTCCCGGCACACGCCTGCACGTCGCCGCCGACCTGCACCGTCCTGATCTCGCGGCCTGGAGGGACACCCCCCTGATAGAGGCAGAACCCGTACTTCTGTTCCGCCTTCGTCCGCTCCTCGATCTTGATGTAGACCGGCATATCGGCCATGACCATCCGGTTTGCCTCGATCTCGATCGTCCGGAGCTCCCGGGGCGTGATGTGTTTATAGTGCCTGATATCCAGGCGCGACGCATCGCTCCCCTTCTGGGCGCCGGCCTGGTGCACGTGAGCGCCGAGCACCTTTGTCGCAGCATGCAGGAGGACATGGGTCGCTGTATGGTGCCGCATCAGGGAGAGCCGGCGCTCCTCATCCAGCATACCCTTCACGCGGTCACCGCGCTTCAGGGTGCCTCCCGTGATCCGGTGGAGGATCACCTCCCCGAGTTTCGTGACATCCTCCACCCGGACCATATTCTCCGAGGTCACCAGGGTGCCGGTATCGGACGGCTGACCCCCTCCCTCGGGGTAGAAGAGCGTCTGGTCGAGCACCGCAAACCCGTCGAAGCAGTCGAGCACGATCGCATCAAACTCGATCTCGCACGGCTGTTCGTAGTAGAGCTTCTTCGTCGGCGGCAGGGTCTCTGCACGCTCGCGGTAGGCGGCAAGGGGATCCGCTGCCTCCGCCTCTTTCTGCGCTGCCGAGTGGCTCTCGGCGATCAGCGAGTAGAAGTCATCCGGGATCTCCACGACAGCGCCTTCACCGGCCGCGACCTCCTTCACCATCTCGGGCGGGATGCCGTGCGAGTCGTAGAGGGTGATCACCTCTTTGAGGGGGACCCGCGTGCTCTTCGCCTTATAGTTCCTGGCGATCTTCTGGACGATCCTCGATCCCCGCTCAAGCGTTGTCGCGTACCGGCTCACCTCGCTTCCCACGATCTCCCGGACCACGCCGACGTCCTGCTCGAAGTTATCGAGACCTACGGCCTGCATCTGGGCCTCGATCAGGTCGGCCAGATCCTCATCCATCGAGAGATCGTTCATCATCCGGAGCGTTCTTCGCAGGACGAGACGGGTGAGGTAGCCCTCGCGGACGTTTGAGGGGACGATGCAGTCGCCGAGCATATAGGCGAGGCAGCGTGTGTGGTCGGCGATCGAGTAGACCTTCTCGATCGGTATGACGATCCGCTCAAGTTTCTCCAGAGGCACATCGATCGCTTCTGAGACCTTCCTCCTGAGGTTGTAGAGGTTTGTCCCGGAGATGTCCATGACGCCGGCGAACCGGGCGCTGAGACCCATGATCTTCGTAAACTCCGGGTTGTCGAGGACGTGCGCGAGGTGTGCCGAGTTCATGAGGCGGCTCACCATCTCCGGGAAGACCGCATCGTATATCGTCGGTGACCCCTTCGATGCCCAGACGAACCTCTCAAGACCGTAACCGGTATCGACGATATTCAGCCGCATCGGGTAGTAGGGTTCCCCGTTGATATCGACGGGTGGCTGGTCGGTCTTCTGCCGGCTGAGGTTCATGAAGACCAGTGTCGCGACCTCAAGCCCTCCGATGAGCACCTCGACGGACGGCCCGGCGTTCCCGCCGCCGAACCAGGGGTTCTCCTTGTAGATGACCTTATCGAGGTCCCCGCCGATCGATGCGATGAACTCGTCGCAGAGGGCCACCGTCTCGTCCTTCCAGTAGATCTGCCCTTCGGGGGTGTTGAAGGCGTGGTGCGCCATCATCTCAAAGAGCGTCAGGTGGCGGCCCGATCTCCCGACCGAATCGAGGTCGTTTAAGCGTATGCAGGGCTGGGAGATGGTGAGCGGGTTTGCCGGCGGCGGGACGACGCCGCTCGTGACGAAAGGCTGGAAGTCGGCGATGGATGCTATGGTGAGGTAGATGTCATCTCTCCACCGGGCGGCCACGGGGTATCGTTCAAGGCGTGTATGACCGTGTCTCTCGAAGAACGAGAGGAATGCTTCTCGCATCTCGTCGACGGTATGAGGTTTAAAGACCGGATTGCCGATGAAGTTATACGTCACACAGGGGGCATCACCGCAGACCTCCTGTTCGGGGTCCCGTGTCCAGAAGGCCGCCCCGCAACTCTTGCAGACCTTCCGCTCAAATCCTTGAGATCTAAAATAATCGAGCGTATACTCTTCTTCGAGCATTGAAAATCACGTAGTACAGTTTGGTATGCTTGGATTCGATATAGTTCTTTGTGAGGGTATCAAAGTTTCCATACGTCCTGGTACCAGAGATCGTAGGCCTCGTATTTCCCCGTCCGTTCTGCGATGCGTACCGCAAGGATATGCCAGCATTCGCGCCCCCGGAAGAGGAAGTCGTTGCAGGTGCAGAAGTCCTCTTCGACGATATACTCGTCGTTGTGTCCTACAACGACGTAGAAGTCCAGATAGCGCTTCACCCGTCGCTCATCGACAGCGGCGAGCGCTTTTCGCCCCCGGTCCTTGTAGGTTCCCTCGATAGAGGTGCGGAGCTCCTCCGTCAGCGCCTGGTACTCCGCGATCTTCTCCCAGACCCCCCTCATGGAATTATCACTACGTGTGGCGGGTCAGGGATATAATGCCACCCCATGCGGGATGCAAGAACCTCCATGGCCGGCGCCTCGAGCGCGTAGTGGGTGGCCTCCAGGCAGGGGATGGGCGATGCCCGGGCCACGCTGTGCTTCAGCTCCGCCGAGAGGAAGGCATCCGCCCCGAGGTCGGCGGCCTCCTGGATCAGGTCGATCTCAAATCCGCTCCCCCCCACGACCGCGAGGCGCCGGATCGTGTCAATCTCTCCGTAGACCCGGATCCCCCCGCCCGGGAGACGGCGTGAGATCTCTTCAGGGGTGAGCGTACAGTCGCCGACGAGGCCGGCGGCCATCCGTTCGGTCTGCTGGAGGTCGAGTATTGAGGCCAGGATATCGTTGACGCCGCCCCCGGCATGGTCGAAGTTCGTGTGCATGACGTAGAGGTTCATGCCGGTGGCGAGGAGTACCCGGAGCAGGTGCGACGTCGGGCCCCTGACCGCCGTGATCGGAGTCCAGAGGGGGGTGTGGTGGACGACAAGCATGGCGGCTTTCATGGCGGCGGCAGCCTCCACCACATTCTGCGTGGCGTCGAGCGCGCAGCAGATGGTCCGGATCTCTCTCTTCCCTTCGACGACGAGCCCGATCCTTCCTGCATCGTAGTCCTCGGCCAGTTCAGGTGGGGCGATCTCTTCCATAGCGGTGATGAACTCGTGGATATCCATAGGTAGTACTTCATGCGGGCTCCCGGATAAAATTGTGTCCGGAATGAGACCGATCCCGCATGGCCACCCGGGCCGCAAATATTACTTTAGGTAATAATCAACACCTATAAATATTCAAGAATGGATACTCCTTCATGGAAAAGTCCCTCGACCTCATCAATACCCGGATACGCGACGGTAACGCCCGGGTTGTTACCGCCGAAGAGATGCCGGCTATTGTCGACGAACTCGGAGAGGAAGGAGCGCTGGAGGAGG
>JAAYND010000118.1 GCA_012521035.1 Methanomicrobiales archaeon | reverse complement strand
TCTGTCACCAGTGCGGCGATCGCGTCGATGGATTCCCGAAATATATCTGCATCAATCGTTGCCTTTAACATTGTGACCCCTTATTAAACTCTCGTCTGGAGTATATATTCTCACTTTCTCTTATAGTGCTTTACGTTTGTACCCTCGCCCGTCCCGTATTCCAGGATCCTGCAGAATCATATACCTTCATGACTGGTCGCATCAAACAGTATACGTGGATCATCTGATCATGTTGATATAAACAGATCGTCTACCGGCCCCCGGGCGGAGGAGAATTGGTATACATGGGATCTCAGTGGTCAAAAGACAGTGTCTATCGAAAGGCGATGAAGACTGGTTACCGGGCCAGGGCCGCCTATAAACTGCTCGAGATCCAGAAACGCAATGGAGTCATCAGGCCCGACGATAACGTCGTCGATCTCGGGGCAGCGCCGGGGAGCTGGCTACAGGTGATCCGTGACCTGACCGAAGGCAGGGTCATCGGTGTGGATCTGAACCCCATTGTGCCCATGGAGGGTGTCACCACCATCACCGGCGATTTTACCGACCCGCTCATCCAGGAGCGCATCCGCGAGGAGGTGGGCGGCATCGTCAACGTTGTGGTCTCTGACGCTGCCCCGAAACTCTCCGGCCTGAAGAGCTACGATCAGGCCCGGGCGGTCGGTCTCGGCGAGGATGCGCTCGCGTTTGCGTGCCTGATACTGAAACCCGGCGGCAATCTGGTCATAAAATCGTTCCAGGGTGAGCTTTTTTCGGAGTTGCTCGCCGAAGTGAGAGAGCATTTCTATTCCGTCCGCGGGTACCGGACGAAAGCGTCACGGAAGGGAAGTGCTGAGGTTTACATAATTGCAAAAAATTTCAAGGGAAGATGCAATGATACTGAAGGACCCCTATGATCGGACAGTGACCAACCTCCGGATCAGTCTGACCTCCCGGTGCAACCTGCGGTGCATATACTGCCACGCCGAGGGCGAAGTGAATCCGAGAGAAGAGATGAGTGTCGAGGATCTTGCCGAACTGATGCAGGTGGGTGCGAAGTTTGGCATAAAGAGCATCAAGTTCACCGGTGGAGAGCCTCTGCTCCGCCGGGGCCTCCTCGACATCGTCCGATCTGTGCCCCCGGGCATCGAGTCATCCATGACGACGAACGGGACACTGCTCGCTAAATTGGCCGCACCACTCAAAGAGGCCGGGCTCGCCCGGGTCAACGTCAGCCTTGATTCCCTCAGCCCCGAGCGGTATAAATCTATAACCGGGAAGGATTGCCTTGAGGATGTCCTCGCCGGGATCGATACAGCGATCGAGGTCGGACTGACCCCGGTCAAGCTCAACATGGTGCTCCTCGAGGGTATCAACGAGGACGAACTGGATGACTTCATGGCGTTTGTCAGGGGCAAACGCGACCTCATCCTGCAGGTCATCGAGCTGATGGAGTTCAACGAATGCAAGTTCCACGCGGATGTAGATAGCGTCGAGCAGGAACTGGACGAGCGGGCGACCCGGATCGTCACCCGCCGGATGCACCACCGGAAGAAGTACTGCCTCGACGGTGCCGAGGTCGAGGTGGTCCGCCCCCTCCACAACACGGAGTTCTGTGCGTTCTGCAACCGCCTGCGCGTGACGTCGGACGGCAAACTCAAGCCCTGCCTCCTCCGGAGCGATAACCTGGTCGACATCCGGGGCAAGCACGGTGAGGAGCTGGAAGACGCTTTCCAGGAAGCTGTCAGTCGGCGTGAACCGTTCTTCGCCTGAAAATCCGGTTGGGCGGTAATACCTCTTTTTCTATCAGGCTGTTCTCTCACGCCAGAGTGGCGGAAGGTCCTGATGGGCTATGGGCTATGTCTTCCAGGGTTCGGTGTAGGTGGAGAGTGTGATCGGGGTTGCTTTCCCGGGCAGGCCTTATCCGGTGCTATCGCCTGCACTGCCCCCGCCCACGGGGGCGGGGGAGGAGCGCCGAAGGCGCGGGTGGGGTGGGGGAGATAGGAGAGCGGTGTATGGGGAGATGCCGAGGGAGAATGTGATTGGGGTTCCCCCCCGGTTGCGCCTTTCCCGGGGTATCGCCACGATGGCCCCCGCTCCGGAGCGGGGCATTTGTGGAAGGGCCAGTATGGTTCTTTTCAACGGGGAGGGGGGTGCCCCTCCCCGGTCCCCACCCCCGGGCGATATCCACCACGGTCCGGTGTACGGGAGAGATACCAGAGGAGAATATGATCGGGGTTGGCTCTCCCCGGCTGCGTCCTTTCCGGGGTATCGCCTGCACTGCCCCCGCCCACGGGGGCGGGGGAGGAGCGCCGAAGGCGCGGGTGGGGTGGGGGAGATAGGAGAGCGGTGTATGAGATTGCCCTCCCGGTTGCGCCCTTCTCGGGGTATCGCCGCGATGATCCCCGCTCCGGGGCGGGGATCCTGCGGGATGGCCAGTATGGTTCTCTTCTGCGGGGAAGGGGGTGCCCCTCCCCGACCCCCTCCCCCGGGCGATATCCCCCACGGTCCGGTGTCCGGGGGAGATGCCGGTGGAAAATATGATCGGGGTTGGCTCTCCGGGCGGGCCTTATCCGGTGCTATCGCCT
>JAAYND010000117.1 GCA_012521035.1 Methanomicrobiales archaeon | reverse complement strand
CTGATGATTGCCTGACTCTTATGATGGCGGTAGAACAAGGCGCTGAGGCGCTCCGGGCACTGCGTCAGCGATAGGGTTTGCGGGCAAGATCCCATATCCCCTGCGCGGTCTTCTCCCCGATCCCGCGCACGGAGGCCAGCTCCCCTGGTTCGGCATCGATTATCGCCTTGAGCGACCCGAAGTGCTCAAGGAGGATCCGGGCGCTCCGTAGCCCGATATTTGGAAACGCAGAGATTATGTACTCCTGCTCTTCGCGGACCGACCGGAGGGTTTTCTTCGGATGCATCTTGCGCTCCCCGCGTTCCCCGGCCTCCCGCTGCGCGAGGACATAGAGCATCTCGGCGGTGTCATCCGCATCACGGGTGCGGAGCAGTGTCACGCCCATGCCGACCGTTATGGCGACGAGCGTGCCCCTGACAGCGTTTGGGTGTATATTCCGGGCTTCATAGAGGTCCGCCTCCCCCTCGATGATCAGGATCGGGCGCGGCACCGCGTCCGCCATCGTCCGGATCTGCCCGAAGAGATCCCGCTCCACCAGGGTATCCACAAAGTCCTGCACGGTCTTTCTCTCAACAATGATCCGGTCACCTATGGCGTAATCACCGATCTCAAGGCGCTGGAGCGTGATCGACGCCCCAAGTTCGTGCAGGCGCACGGCGACCCGCGACGACGTCTCACGGTCATCGACGGTGATCGCCGGGCCGGCGAGATCGACGTCCGGGGCTGCACTCACACCCGGCCGGGATGAGGCCGGCAGTCTCCCGGACTCAAACTCCTGAAAGCTCATCTGCCCGGTAGCGGCCGGAGCGGGAGGAGCAGATGTGGCGCTCATGCGCCTGATCCCCTTTACCATCGCCCGCTCCCGTGTCTGGCTCACGTACCTGAAGGTCTCATCCGATGTTCCCTTCGTCACCAGGACGACTATCGTGCCGCTACCGCTCCGGCCGGTCCGCCCTTTGCGCTGGATGCTCCGGATCTCCGAGGGGACAGCCTCATAAAAGATCACCATATCGGTCGAGGGGACATCAAGCCCCTCCTCGCCCACCGATGTCGCGATCAGGCACCGGAATTCACCGTTCCGGAACCGGGAGAGTATATCGATCTGCTCTTTTTGTGTGAGTCCGCGTTCCGCATCCCGGGAGGCCTGGCCGACGAACCGCTCACAGGCGATACCGCACTCCGAAAGCGCATCGACAAGCGTCTGGACGGTATCGCGGTAGGTTGCAAAGACGATGATCCGGCTCTCCGGATACGCGGCAAGCTGCGCCTGCACCAGTTCGCAGGTGATACCTACCTTGGGGTGGAGTTCTTTACCCCAGCGACCCGCCTCCTCGACGAGGCTCTGGTATATGGGGTCATTTGTCAGGCGTTTGCTCGCCTTGCTCCCCGTGCTGGACGCACCTTCGGCGCTGAGCCGGTCCAGGTAGAGTTTGAGCGCCTCGCTCCCCTGGGTCTCGGTGAGCGATATCGCGTGACGGAGTTTCATGCACTCGGCGTGCAGGGATGCCGCCGTGAAACCGGAAGGATCCCGCGACTGTATGCGCTGCTGGATCTGGGCGTTCAGGTGGTTGAGGGTTTTTATGGAGAGTTTATCGGGTTTTGGCACCTGAAAGTCGAGCTTCGCGAGCATGGCGAGCCTTGATTCAACGAGCCTCCGGAGGGAGAGGAGTGCCGCCTGCAGTTCGTCGGGCAGGTAGACGTCGATGTACTGGACCTCACGCTCGTGGATGTAGGGCCGGACATCCTCATCGGTCTCTACCCGCGTCTCGACGGCCGCGATATGGAGGTTGTTACAGACATCCTGCACCTTCTCCAGGTCACCCCCGGGGGAGGCGGTCATCGCGAGCAGCAGGGGGTCCTTCGCTGTCGTGCAGTAGTGCCCGGCGATGAAGACGTATGCGTAGTTTCCCACCGCCCGGTGGCACTCGTCCACAACAAGCAGGACGACATCGCGGAGGCTGTACCTCCCGGCAAGGCAGTCGTTCTTGATCACCTGCGGGGTGGCAAAACAGATCCGGCAGGCCTCCCAGGCCTCCACCCGCTTATCGGGCGGGGTATCGCCGGTGAACATGGCAAAGTCAGACTCTTCCGGCTCAGATCCTTCCTCGAAGAGCAGGAACTGTCTGAAAAAGCGGAGGTGCTGCTCGACCAGGGGCTTCGTCGGCGCGAGCATGAGCACCTTCCCCGGGTGTGAGCGGAGGCGGGATGCCGCGACAAGGAGCGCGACGGCCGTCTTCCCGAGCCCCGTCGGGAGGACGACCATCGTGTTCGCATCGAGCGCCCGGAGCGTTATGGAGAGCTGATACCGCCGTTCCTCGATACTCTCCGGCCGGATCAGCGGATGGGTGACGTAGTTCATACACGGCGGAGTTCAGCGAATGTGATGTCACCGCGGATGAGGTCGGGAATGATCTGGTGTAACCGCCCCATCAGCACACGTACCTGCTCTGTACTATCGCGGTCCCTGATGGTGACCGTGTTATCCTCAAGCGTATCGTAGTCAACGGTTATGGCATAGGGCGTCCCGATCTCGTCCTGCCTCCGGTACCGCCGGCCTATGGCGCCGGAGTCATCATACTGGACAAGGATGCGGTGCCGGGCGAGTTTTCTTGCGATCTCCTGTGCGATCTCATCGAGACTGTCGCGGTTCATCAGCGGGAAGACTGCGACCTGGACCGGCGCCACCGCCGCCGGGAGGCGGAGCACCCGCCGGATCTCACCGTCCACCTCGTCCTCGGCGTAGCTGTGCTCCAGGGCAACGTATATCATCCGATCAACGCCGTACGAGGGTTCTATGACGTGGGGCATCACCTCCTCGCCACGGATCTCTTCCTCTCCTTCCTGGATCTTGTAGAGGTCTGCGGGGATGAAGTACTCCTCGCCATCGACCGTGACCCGCGCACCATCCTCGCCGGGATTGGATG
>JAAYND010000116.1 GCA_012521035.1 Methanomicrobiales archaeon | reverse complement strand
TACGCCGCCCATGTATTCTCTGCGCGTATATGCCATCTTTGCGAGATTCCTGTACATCTTCGCTGGTTTTCTTACCATCGTTAAAAACTCCTGCCGATCTATGAGTGCTTTATAAAATGGGGATTTGCTCTAATAAACTTTACTGGGAGGTTTCGGTCTCGTTAATCATATTGAGCACCCGACGCCGCACTTCTGCAAACTCTGCGCTGGTGCGATCCCTTGGCCGGGACCAGTGGACGGGGATGACCTCCTGGACGGTCCCCGGTCTTTGAGAGAGGACAACGATCCGGTCAGCGAGGTAGACCGCTTCATCGACGCTGTGGGTGACGAATACAATCGTCTGCTTCGTCTCAGCCCATAGGGAGAGGAGTTCCTTCTGCATCCGGTTCCGTGTCTGGGCGTCGAGTGCCCCGAAGGGTTCATCCATGAGGAGGACGTCGGGATCGTTTGCAAGCGCCCGGGCTATAGCCACCCGCTGCCGCATACCGCCTGAGAGCTCGAAGGGGTAGGCGTTACGGAACTGGGAGAGACCGACCATATCGATGTAGTGATCTGCTGTCTTCTGCCGCTCTTCCTTCCCGACACCCTTCATCTCAAGGCCGAAGGCGACGTTATCGATCACCCGCCGCCAGGGGAAGAGGGAGTACTCCTGAAAGACCATCCCGCGCTTCGGATCCGGGCCGATTACTGCGCTACCATCGACGGTCACCTCTCCTGTGGTCGGGGTCTCAAGCCCGGCGATGATCCGGAGTAGCGTCGTCTTCCCGCACCCCGACGGTCCGACCATACAGACGAACTCCTGGTCCTGAATATCGAGGTTGACATCAACGAGTGCCTGCGTGGTGGTACCATCATCCTTCGGGAAGGCTTTACCGAGCCCCCGGATCGAGACGTCGCCCATCCTAGGCCACCTCCCCGGCATGCCACCTCAGGAGCTGCCCATCCACGTAGTTTCTGAAGACGCGGTCGATGATGAGTCCTGTAAACCCGAGGATCAGCATGTATACGACGACATTGGGCATCTGGTGGAGGTAGAAGTTATGCCAGAGCTGGTAGCCGAGACCGTACTTCGATACACCGAACATCTCAGCGCCCACGAGGCACATCCACCCGACGCCCATAGCGATCCTGATCCCGGAGGCTATCGCCGGGATGGCGGCCGGGAGGGCGACATAGCGGATCAGCTCAAGCGAGGTGTTACACCCGAGCACCTTTCCCGCCTCGACAAAGACCTTCGGTATGGCCCGAAACGCAGAGTAGGTCGCGGTCAGGATCGGGAAGAAGGCGCCTATGAAGATCATGAAGCCCGCGGCCTGAGTGGTGAGTCCGAACCAGATTATAGCAAATGGAATCCAGGCGAGCGGCGGGATAGGGCGGAGGACCTCGATGATCGGGTCGAGTATGAAGTCCGCAATCCGGAACCAGCCCATCAGGATCCCGATGGGGACGCCGAGGAAGAGTGCCGCAAGAAGTCCAATCCCGAAATGTTCGAGGCTTACTGTGATGTCGGCAAAAAGGGTACCTGATGTGACGAGGTCTACAAAGGCACCGGCGACGTCGGTGACGCTCGGGAGGATGAACGATCGTCCCACAACATATTCGGCTATGACCTGCCAGATCACGGCCACGATGACGAGCGCTGCGATGCCGAGTGTTCGTTTCTGTGTCTTTCGATTCATGATTCTGTTCCGCTTATCTCTGCCGGAAGAGGGAGTTAAGACCGCTTCTCTCCGGGAAGTTCTTCATTATATCATCAGCATCTCTCTAAAAGATACTTTTGAAAGGAAAAGAGGTTGGGTTCCCGGGTTATGCCCGGGCTTTCTCATAGAACGAGAGATCGAAGAGGTCGTCCTCCGTGAGGGGCTTTTTGATGTAGCCAAGCTCGTACTGGAGGCCTGTGTACTCAACCGCAGACGAGACGATGACCCCTGGATCAGCGGTCCAGGTGCCGTCCCAGATCTTGAAGGACGTCTTCACGGTATCGAGGTTCTGTCCGGTCTTCGCGGAGTAGAGCGCCGCAGCCTCGTCCTGGTGCTCGAAGTTGTAGTCCGTCGCCTTGATGTGGGTCCGGACGATCTGCTCGACGATCTCAGGGTGCTCGCGGATCAGGGAGCCGCTCGCGACCAGAACACAGCAGGCGTGGTCCTTCAGCATATCACCCGACTGCACGATGGTCCTTCCCGTGCCCTCCGCTATGATGATCGCCGGGTAGGGGTCAGGCAGGAAGACGCCGTCGATCTGTTTCGCAGCGATGGCGGTGGTGGCCGCGCCCGGGTCCATGGGGACAATGTCGACCTTCGCAGGGTCGACGCCGTTCTTCTCAAGCCAGGTTTTGAGGATAGTATCCTGGATCGATCCCGGCGGGTAGGTGGCGATCGTCAGCCCTACAAGATCCTGTGGGCTCTCGTACGGGATACCGGTCCTGACCATGAGGTCAGACCCCTGCGTCTGTACAGCGGCAACGATCTTTGCGTCAAGGCCGCTCGCCAGGGCGGATACGAACGGTGCCGCACCGACGTAGGCGATATCGAGATCTCCGGCGAGCATCGCCTGCATCTCAGGCGGGCCGGTTCCAAATTCGTAGTCGGTCACCTTCGTTATGCCGAAGGGCGCGAGGTCTTCCTGCCACCATCCCTTCTCCATCGCGGTGAAGTGGGCGATCTGGTGGGTGCTCGGCTGGTAGCCGATCCGCAGGTGCGTCATAT
>JAAYND010000115.1 GCA_012521035.1 Methanomicrobiales archaeon | reverse complement strand
GATGTCCACATCTCATCAGAACTCGTCTACGAACATGAGCGGATGCTGACCGGCGGGTTCTATGCAGAGATCGAACTCGCATACGGCGATCCTGAGAGCAACCGCCCGTTCTCAGTCGTGCGCCTGCGCCCCATCCAGCTCTCGAAGAGAAACGTCCTCGACGACGTCGCCCGCGGCCGGGAGAGCATGTCAGATCAGGAGTGGAAGGATCTCCTCATCCGGAGCGTCGGGATAGAACCCTCCTCGCTATCCAAAAGAGCGCAGGATGTCCTCTTCCTCCGCATGGTCCCGTTCGTCGAGAAGGGCTACAACATGATCGAGCTCGGCCCCCGGGGAACCGGGAAGAGTTACCTCTACCAGCAGGTCAGCCCGTACTCCCACCTCGTCTCCGGCGGAAAAGCAACGGTCGCCAAGATGTTCGTGAACAACGCAACCGGACAGCGCGGCCTTGTATGCCAGTATGATATCGTCTGCTTCGATGAAGTATCCGGGATCAACTTCGATCAGAAAGACGGCGTCAACATCATGAAGGGATACATGGAGAGCGGGGAGTTCTCCCGGGGTAGAGAGAGTATCAGGGCCGAGGGCGGTATTGTCATGCTCGGCAACTTCGATGTCGATGTTGACCACCAGCAGCGGGTAGGCCACCTCTTCGGTCCTATGCCAAAGGAGATCCGCGACGATACCGCGTTCATGGATAGGATTCACAGTTACGTTCCGGGATGGGATTACCCGAAGATCCATCCCGACCTGATAACCGACCACTACGGCCTTGTCAGCGATTTCCTGAGCGAGTGCTGGAGGCAGCTCCGGAGTGAGAATCGGCTCCACCTCATCAACGATCGCGTATTCTTTGGCGATGCACTGAGCGGCCGTGACCGCCGGGCCGTGAACAAGACCATAAACGGACTCCTCAAACTCATCTACCCCTCGCCGGATATGGAGATCTCCGACGAGACCCTTGAGTGGGCGGTGCGTGTAGCCCTTGAGTGTCGCCGCAGGATCAAAGAACAACAGAAACGGATCGGTTCTGCGGAGTTCCGAAACACCATGTTCAGCTACAGGCTCGGCATGGACGGTATCGAGCAGTATGTTTCGACCCCGGAGTTGCACAGCGAGAACGAGATCGGGCAGGACCCGCTACCGCCGGGTCAGGTCTGGGCGATCGGGCCGGGTGGCGAAAACGAGGGCAGTGGCCTCTATAAGATCGAGGTCACGGTCACCCCCGGCTCATCCATCCGCCTGATCAACGTGAAAGCGCCATCCGGTCTCCGCGAAGGTCTCCGTTCAGCAGAGCAAGTCCTCTACACACAGGCTAAATCGCTCATAGGCGATAGGGATCCAAAGGGGAGCGAATTCTCCGTTCAGGTCCGTGCGCTCACTGCGGTCAAAGGGGCATCATCGCTGGGGATGCCGATCCTCCTTGCCCTCTGCTCCGCAGCGCTGGGCAGAAGCCTCAAAGGCGGTGTGGTCATAGCCGGGGGTATGAGCGTGGGAGGAACGGTCGAACCGGTCTATAATGCACTGGATATGGCGGAGTCGGCCGCAGAGAACGGGGCCTCGGCAATCCTGCTACCGGTGTCAAGCCGGAGGCAGCTCAACGATATGTCGGACGATCTGGCGTCCCGATTGATGATCATCTACTATAAGGACCCAAGGGATGCCCTCTTCAAGGTTCTCGGTGAGTGAGATGGCCGGGCCGGGCTGGATCCATCTACAAAGCCTCTCGTGGGATAAGGGGCCGTGGCCCTGCCTGATGCTGTAGCCGCATAGCATCAGGGCTGTTATCCGGGGCGAAGCGGTGCTCCGGCACCCGGCCTTACGCGACAAAAGAGCACTATCTGAACAATTTCTACGGGGTGAAAGGAAAAAAGAGATTTAGCCGAAGAGGGCACCGAGACCGGCCATGCCGCTCTCTTCTTCCTCTTCCTTCTTCTCCTCTTCTTCCTCCTCCTCCACGACCGGTGCAGCGGCGGCTGCCGGGGCAGCGGCTGCGGGGGCGGCAGCGACCGGTGCTACGGCGGCCTTGCTGATCGCCTCCTCGATATCAACATCCTCGAGTGCGGCGACGAGCGCCTTGACGCGGGCGTCCTCGACAGCGACACCGGCGGCATTCAGGACAGCGGTCACATTCTCATCGTT
>JAAYND010000114.1 GCA_012521035.1 Methanomicrobiales archaeon | reverse complement strand
GCATAAGAATTAACATATCTGCGGGAGAGTTTGTGCAGAAAATCATTCCTCTGGTTTGTGATGTGAGCATATGCTTTCTCCAGTTTCTTCTTTGCTTTCTCCCAATTCTTTGAACCACGACGCTTTCGGGCAACACTCTGCTGTAATTTCTTGATTCTGGCTCGTGATCGCTCAAAGAACCGGGGGTTCCCGATTGCCGCACCGTCACTATCGACCGCAAATGCGTTCAGACCGACATCGATCCCAACAGATCGCCCCTCCTCATCTCCCTTCGGCTCAGAAACTTCCTGCTCCGCCTGGATGATAACGTACCATTCGTCACCGGAACGGGTGATCAGAACACCTTTCACCTCTCCCGTGTATGGTCGATGCATGGTGAACGGGATTGACCCAATCTTCGAAAAGGTGATGGTACTGTGTTCTCGGTCGATCTTGAACCCAGACTGATTGTAATTGAGCGTCCGGTACCGGGATGCGCTCTTGAACCGGAGTTTGCCGATCTTTCGTCCTTTCTTCTTTATCTGTGAAAGAGCACGAATGTTACCCCAAAGAGTGTAATTCACCATCTGGAGCACTTTGGAGTACACGTCCTTCAGGAATGGATTCTCCTCTTTCAGAGTAACAATCCGTGCTTGTGTCTCCTGCATTGTCAGGGAGGATCCGTTCTCGCGCGCAGTGTTGCATTCTTCCAGGAGCTTGTTGTAGAGCCACCGACAGGTATCAAGTGCGACATCCAACCCGGCCTCAGTGGTTGCATCTGGATACGCTCGATACTTGTAGGAAATGATCATTTACTTCTCTGCCTGGGACTCTACATACTCTTTCAAGGCATCAAGGCTAACTTGTCCCGACGTTGCGAGGAAATATGACGGCGACCAGAATGAATTTCCCCACAACAATTCCTTTGTCTCTGGGAACTCCTGCCGCAATCTCCTGGAAGATACACCTTTTATCACATTGACTGCGTTAACAAGATTGGTTTTTGGAGTTGCTTTGAAGAGAAGATGATAATGGTCTTCCGCTGGCTCGTGAGCAACAACCCCGATATCCAACCCCATTGATAGACCCCACACGATTTCTTTTAGACGTTCCCGAATATCGGAAGAATACAACGCCTTCCTGCGATATTTCACCACAATCACTAGATGGTAATAGAGGGCAAATACCGAATGTGCCGATCTATCAAGTTTATACTGCATATTGGGTGAACTATAATAGGATATCCAACTAATTATAGTTGTCGTAATGAAGAAGGGGCTCCGCTTTCATCCCCGGCCTAAAGACCGGGGACTTCCTGCTCCGCCCCCCTCACCCCCGCAAGTTAAAGCATTGGACTGAGTAGTCAGTGGAATTACAGTTGTGATCCCCGCGTGTGAGACGGCGAGCACAATTGCGGGTCGTCTGCCTCGCTGTTCATGTCCTTTTGAATCGGTAAGGTCAACATACCAGATCTCACCCCGCCGCCTCCCCATGTCAATGCCTCATCGAGGCAATGCTAGCCTGCTGCCAGGCTCTAAGTTCTGGTTCCAGATCTCGTAGTTCTGCTTCGGAGGGGGCAAACAAATACTGCTTTGTCCGATTTACTCCTTTAACGATTGTTTCACTCGGATAAAACGATTTCGTCCGCTTAACAAGCCGATATGCATGCATTGGCGGATACCGAACGCTAAATGCAAGGTAGGCGTACGTTGCCCCAACCTCAAGCAACGAGGGCCTTTTATCAAAGAGCGATGTTAGTTCCTCAACAAATTCAACCTCTGTTGAAGTTAGATCAACATCGGTCTTTAATTGTGCAAACTCAT
The DNA here is from genome assembly GCA_012521035.1 of Methanomicrobiales archaeon. Classification (GTDB taxonomy): domain Archaea; phylum Halobacteriota; class Methanomicrobia; order Methanomicrobiales; family Methanoculleaceae; genus Methanoculleus. Next base: position 11,284 of record JAAYND010000114.1, on the reverse strand, counting down.
CTGCATGGCAATAGTATTCGCCTGCAAGCAGTGGCGAATATGGCCCTCGTACATAGAGATTATAGGGATATGCAAATTTGACACCTTTGAGTTTTAACAGGTAGACCATCTTTTGAGCTATCAAACGGTGTTCAAATTGATCTTTATCCATTTGAAAACCCGCCTCACGGAAACATGCGATGACCTTCCCCCTATCTCCCACAAGCATCACTTCCACATCCAAGTATTTTGCAGAGCCAATTCTTAACACGCTCCCACTCACTAAGCCCTTCAGAGGTGATAGCGTACAATTCCAGTTCTTTTCCTTCTAAAGATACTTTCTCTGAGCGAAGGTACCCCATGTCTTCAAGTTTCTTCAAGTTGGAGTACAATACACCATCACTTAAGTTCAAAGCAGCCCTGAGTTGCCTTGCGGTTGCACCATCTTCACCCAATTCCGAAAGTGACCACAGGATCTCAAGGCGTACCTTAGATATTATCGCACTGTTTAAGGTCTCCGATTCTTCCACGATGGCAACAAGATCTCCTGACATAAGCAACTTTTAACTTTGAGTAGATATCAGAGCACGGCATGATATAGTTTGAGGTCGCCAGCGAACTAACCCCGACTCGTACATTCCACTACCATGATGGGGCGGCATCACTATCGTCTGCCTTTACAATCCGGATTTGTAGCCTGTTAATAAAATGAGGAGTTGGAACAATAGTTCCCCTATGCTGCTATGGGGATTCGAACCCCAGTCGTCGGCGTGAAAGGCCGACATGATTGGCCTCTACACTATAGCAGCATATGCAATGTGCCATACAACTTTGACACCTGGAGATAAAAAAGTTGTGCCGGCGGTATCCTGGCCGGTCACTCGTATATCGGCGTTCCTTCGCTCTGGGTGGCGGTCTTGAACGCCGCCATCAGCTGCCGGGTGATGGGGCCGGGCTTGCCATTCCCGATGATTCTCCCATCGATCTCACGGATGGGCGCGACCTCCGCTGCGGTCCCCGTGACGAAGACCTCATCCGCCGAGTAGAGATCGAAGTAGCCGAGGTTTCGCTCAAGCGTGGTGATCCCCATCGATTCAGCGATCTCAAGCACGACCTGGCGGGTGATCCCGCGGAGGTTATTCAGGGTCGGCGGGGTGATGATAGCCCCGTTCTTGACGACAAAGATGTTGTCCCCCGATCCCTCGGATATGTTGCCGTTGATATCGAAGAAGATCGCCTCGTCCACGCCCCGGTAGTTCGCCTCGATCTTTGCGAGGATGTTGTTTAAGTAGTTGAGGCTCTTCACGTTCGGCGGCATCGCCTCCGGAGGGGTGCGCCGGACCGAGACACAGACCGCCCGGAGCCCCTTCTCGTAGAGGTCGCCATACATGGCTCCCCACGTGACGGCGATGACGATGACCGTCGGGACCTTGCACTTCCGGGGGTCGAGACCGAGGTCGCCCTTGCCCCGGGTGACGATCGGGCGGATGTAGGCGTCCTTCAGGTTGTTCTTCCGGAGCGTCTCCTTGATGGCCTCGGCCATCTCCTCACGTGTGATCGGAACGGCGAGGTCGATCGTCTTTGCCGAGTCGTAGAGCCGTGCTATATGCTCATCGAGGCGGAAAACCCTCCCGTTGTAGGCGCGTATCCCCTCGAAAACACCGTCACCGTAGAGAAGTCCGTGGTCGAAGACCGAGACCTTCGCCTCCTCCTCAGGGACGTACTTGCCGTCAAGGTAAATGATCATAGAAATAGTGTAGCTGCGGTTTGTTAGTATGCTTTGTGTTTCATACTCAGGCGTTCGCCTGCCGGGTCTCAGTCCCGGCAGCGGTCCACGAAGTGCGCAAACATCCCCCGGCTCGTCACCGGGTGAAGGTGCGTGTAGCTCCCGATCGTCTGATCGCAGAAAGCCCCGTCAAGGCCGTCCCGGATCCCGCTCCCCCGGGTCAGCCGGTAGGCATAGCGCGTCTCAGGGTGGAGCCTGACAGTGCTGTAGTGGTACTCGTGGCCCCGGAACGTCGCCTGGCCCGTGGGGCCTGCCGCATCACTCGTCCCCACAGTGTAGCCGAGCATCCGTCGTGCCGGCATCCGCGCCTCACCGGTAAAGACCCCGGCGAGGTCGTAGACCCGCCCCTCATCCCTGCCCGCAAACCCTGGCGCAAGCGCCATACGATCGGTGAGGTAGACGAGTCCCCCGCATTCGGCGTAGATCGGGGTACCGTTCCGCGAGACCTCCCGGATCCCCTCCCGCACCCTGGCATTCTCCTCAAGTTCGGCGCCGAAGAGCTCGGGATAACCGCCGCCGAGGATGTAGCCATCCGCCTCCGGCAACCGGTCACGGATCGGGGAGAAGGTGACCGTCTCCGCCCCGAGTGAACTCAGGATATCGAAGAGGTCGGCGTAGTAGAAGTTGAACGCCTCATCCAGCGCGACACCGACCCTGACGTCGGGCGCCTCCGGTGCCGCATAGAGGGGGCTCTCCTCGACCGGCACATCGCCCGCTATCCCGAGCAGCGCGTCCAGGTCGACGTGCTCCCCGATCATCCGCTTGATGGTATCGATCCGCTCCAGGAACCCGTCGCCTTCAGCCCCCTCCTTGTAGGGCACAAGGCCGAGGTGCCGCGCCGCAAGCTCCATCTCCTCCATCCGGGGGATGGTGCCGATGACCGGGATCCCGCAGTAATGCTCGACCGCCTGGACGGTCTTTTCCCGGTGACGCGCACCGGATACCTTGTTGAGGATGACCCCCTGTATCCTGACGTCCGGGTCAAACGCCTGGAACCCCCTCACGATCGCGGCCGCGCTCCTCGTGATACTCCGGGCGTCGATAACGAGGACCACGGGGAGGTCGAGCTGCTTTGCGATCGCCGCCGTACTCCCGAGGTCGCTGAGCGCCTCAGCGCCCTCAAAGAGCCCCCGGACTCCCTCGACGATGGCGATATCAGCACCCCGGCACCCGTGCGAGAAGACCGCCCTGACCTCCTCCGGGCTCATCACGTAGCCATCCAGGTTCCGGCAGGGCCGGCCCGTAACGCCGGTCAGGTAGGAGGGGTCGACGTAGTCCATCCCCACCTTGAATGTCTGGACGTTCCGCGAGGCTGCAAGGAGCGCCGAGAGCGCGAGCGTGATGCTCGTCTTCCCGCTCCCGGACCGGTCGCCGGCGATCAGCAACCCCTTCATCGCATGCTCCGCAGAACCGCTCCAAACTCGCTCTCGACGATCTCCTGGACGCCGAGCGTCTTTGGATGCAGGTCGATCTCGACCATGACGTAACGGTGGCCCATCTCCCGGAGGGGTTCCACCTGCCGGGGACCGTTTGTTATAGAGATGACCTCGATCCCCTGCGTGTACTCAGGCGGGATGGCGTGCGGGACTCCGACGATGAGGGCAAAATCGGGTGCAATCTCTCTTATCCACTCCCCGACTGCATCACCGGTGGCGCCGTACTCATCCAGCGCCCCGATCAGCTCGGGGTCAAGCCCCCTCTCCCGCATCCCGGCGAGGATCCGGGCGGCATCCGCGCGGACCTTCGGGAGTCCCCGGTCCTCGAGGTTGCTTGCGTAGGTGATCGCGGCATCCGGACAGGTATCATGGAGGGCGAGGAGCTCATCGGCGAACATATAGGCGGTCTCTTTCTTCGCGTTCATGACCGCGACCCCCGCCGCACCACTATCGGCAAGCTCTATGAGGCGTTCTGCAGCGACGTGCTTGAGGTCACCGCGCGATGGCTCGATGTAGCTCCGGGATGCCGCCCCACGGAGTCGCTCCACCTCGTTTGCCTTCCCAAGGTAGAAGCGCTGGCGTTCCAGCTCATCAGCGCTGATCCACCCGACCGCCGCCGCCGGCTCAAGCGTCGCGACCACGCCATCGATGTTCTCCCGGAACCCGGCATGGATATCGATCGCGATCGTCGGCGTGGTGACATGCGCATCGTGGATGGCGGACTCAAGGTCTTCACCGATGATCATTGAGACACAGGTTCCGACGACCGCCATCCTCCGGGGTGAAAACTCTTCCTCGGCGTGGCGGATAACCTGTACGAGCGGGTCATGCCCGCCGAATATGAACTCGTTGTCTGCAAGCGACGTTGTCAGTACCCGCATACCATCCTCTTCGAGGAGACGGGCGTGTTTGAACGAACAACCTGACGGGCCGTGGAGGATTGCCACGTCCACGCCAAGATCGCGGGCGGTGTAGAGCGCCGCTACAATTGAACTCGGTCTTGGTTGGATATACTGCATCGATCTCTATCTCCATGTCTTCACCGCGAGGACGATAGCACCTGCGGGTGTGATCTCTTGAGCCCGGGCGAGCCCTTCATCGAGCGTGGCCGCCTCATGCCCTTCCCCGACGTAGACGGTCGCTGTCGGGCCGACGGCTGATACCGCGCGCGCGATCTCTTCCGGTGAGAACCCCTCACAGATCGCGCGCGCTTCCTCGCCGATGACGAGCGTCAGGTCGCCACCACCCGAGAGAGCCCGCGCGTAGCGGGCAGCCTCAACGGTGGTCTCCACGTTCGTCCCGCTGTTTGCGTTGTCCACGATCACCCGGTCCCCTTCCCACCTGCTCGCCATCCGGCCGGGCAGGGCGATAAACCACCGAAGTAGTCGGGGATCGATCCCGAGCACGCAGGCGGTCGTGGCTGCGAGCGCGAGGGGTGTGCGGTAGCCCGTAAGCAGGCAGAGCGGGTTTCCAAACGTGCCCGCGATCCTGCCCCGCGCATACCGGCAGGTCGTGCCGTCGAAAGATACAACATCATCAATGGCTACCGTCCTCCTCGGGAGGGTGATTCCCGGCGGGAGGACCACGTTTCTCGCCCGGGAGAGCAGCCGGCACTTCTCGGTGATCGCGCTTTTTTTGCCTGCCGCGATCGGGTAGTCATCCGGCGAGGTCAGCACCGCGACATCCCCGGCGCCAGTGACACCGAGTGACTCCTCGGCGATGAACCAGCCCCCGATACGTCGGGCTTCGCGCGCCGCAGGGATAAGGGATGCAGGCGTGATGCTCCGCTTCCAGAGGCACTCCCTCTCCGGGTAGCGGTATGTCCCGGTCGACGTATGCAGGATACCCGGGCCCGGCATCAGCGAGGCGAGAGCGTGGGCGGTGGTGGTCTTCCCCCGCGATCCGGTGATCTCGATGAAAGGGTGAGGGGTACGCCGTCCCCTGATGATCCATCCCACCATCTCGTGGTGGGAGACTGCGGGGCCGTGCCGCTCCAGGAGGGGGTGGGTCGGGTCGAGGTGGACCGGTGCGGTGACAAGATCATAGGACCGCCTGAGCGCCTCCTCTACCGAAATACCGCCTGCTTTCCGGTAGACGTCTACCTCATCCACCTGGTGGCCGGAATCACGGAGCGCCCGGGCAAGTTCGGCCCCGCCGTGGATGGTATCCAGCACCAGGATGTGCATGATCCGTCAGTGATCCAGCTCGGCGATAGCGTCGGCAGCGTTCTTCAGCATCAGTTCGGCGAGGAGAGGGTCGCTGCCGATAGGGTCTGCGTAAACAAGAGGTATCTCTTTCCCGTTCGTCTTGAACGTACCCTTCTTCCCCCTCTCCGGGAGACCGAGGAGCTTTGGAATATCCTTGTCGATGTGGATACCCCTCGCGAGGAAGAGCGGGACGACGACCAGCATATCGATATCTTCTGCCCGGAATGCATCGAGCTGGTCCTCGACCGATGGCGTGTTGATGCTCATAAAGCCGGGTTTGACGATATATTCGCTGGCTTTCTCTGCGATAAACTCCGCAGTGGCCTCGATCAATTCCTTGTTGTAGGGGAGCTTGCTCCCGTGTCCTACCAGTAGCATTCCAATTTTACTCATACAGTACAAGGTAATACGATACTACATTAAAATAGCTAACGATTGTTTTTTAGTTTCCGGCCCCCGATCTACATGGTGAGAGGGTTTGATCTGGAGATCGCCTCCTGCAGATATCAGCTCCGGGTCCGCGGGGTGATCCGGGGACTCGCTCCCGGCACGGGTGGAGTCTCTGGTGCGCGTCCGATACAAATCAATATCCACTCAAACCACCAATGGGTATAGAAGTATGATGGAAGCATATGATCGTTTTGAGCTCCTCATAAACGATCGGATCGTAAAGACGCCGGTGGCGATCGCATCCATGGCCGGTGTTGTGGATGCAGCCTACGTCCTTGAGCGAGCGGCTCATATCGGGGTTGCCTTCATCGGCGGTTACTCTATCGACGGCCCTACCCTCGATGCAAGCCGGCGGATGGCAGAGGAGGGTCGTAAAGAGTTTTTGTATGACGACCCCCTGGAAGAACTGGGACAGCAGATCGATGCCCTGAAAGAGAGCGATGTGGTGACCGGCATCAATCTACGTGGGAGCACCCCTGCTGCCTACGCTGATGTTGCAGGCGTCTTTGAGGATCGGGTGGTCTATGAGGTAGATGCTCACTGCCGGCAACCGGCGATGATCGAGGCCGGGTGCGGCGAGTTCCTCCTGCAACACCCGGCGCGCCTCGTCGAGATCATCCGCGCCCTGAAGGCGGAGGATGTGACGGTATCGGTGAAGATCCGGGCCGGGATCGCCGCCGATGACGTTGCCCTCACCCGGGCTATCTGGAGGGCGGGGGCGGATATACTCCACGTGGACCTGATGGACTACGGGCACAGCAAGATCCGCCAGATACGGAACGCCTCCCCCCTGACGCTGATAGCAAACAACTCGATAACGACGTTTGACCGTGTGATGGATGTCTTCTCTCATGGTGCCGATCTCGTCTCACTCGCGCGGAAGTCCGACCCCTGGACACTCTCCGGCCTGGATGCAGCCATCACCCGGTCGGCCGATGAGGGCGGGTGGTATAACGCCCCAAAACAGCTCTGTCGCGGCGGCGATATCAGGGCACTCGCTTTCTGCTGTATGCCGGTGAAGCCCTGCCCGCTCCTCCCGACCCTTGAGAAGGTCGGGTTATCCCGGAATGACTACCTGAAACTCAAGCAGGACCTGGTGAAGGGCACTCCGCTTGAGGCGGGAAAGAATACCTGTTTTGGAAGTCTCGCCTGGTGTTGCAAGATCAGTTCGCCCTGTATGTTCAGGAATATGACGCTTAACGAGACCGGTCTCTCTGCGAAGGACTACATGCGGTGCAAGCATCATCTGGCCACGGAGATCATGAACAGGTTATTCAATGGAGAAGAACCCGTTGATGAGTCGCGCTGAACGGGCGCAGATGGCGATGATGCTTGAGGTCTGCGCCTACCCGAAACCCGGGAACGTGGACCGGTGTCATGATTATTCCGATACCCGCCTCGAACACTTCCTCGCATCAACCATCCTCGCCCGACCGGCCTTTGAGGCGGCGGAGAGGACGGGCGGCCGCGTCGGGAGCCTGATCAGGGAGGCAGTCATGCTCACCAACGGCCACTCCGGAGGAAACACCCACTTCGGGGCGTTCATCCTCCTCATACCCCTCATCCTCGGGGGAGATATCAAGGGGGCGTGCCGGGTCGTGGCCGGAACCGACGTTCAGGATGCGATCGACTTTTATGCGGCGTTCGGCCTCACGGAGGTCCGGGTGGGGGAGAGCGATGACCTGGATGTGAACGATCCGGCCTCCATCGCCGCGATCAGGGAGAGAGGCATGACCCTTGCCGATATCATGGCATACTCGGCCCCCCGGGATATGGTCGCCCGGGAGTGGACGAACGGGTTTTGCCTGACCCGCCGATGCGCTGACCTGCTCCGTGCGCACGGGCATGGTCGGGAGGCGATCGTCCGGACGTTTCTTGACCTCCTCGCATCGGAGCCGGATACATTCATCGCAAAGAAGCACGGGGTCCGTGTCGCGGAGAGGACGATGCGGTGTGCAGGCGAGGTGCTCCGCGGCGAGCGCGATCTCTGTGCCTTTGATGCGGAGTGCGTCGAAGACGGGATCAACCCGGGCTCGATCGCTGATATCACCATCGCCGGCATATACGTGGCGCTCGGGGAGGGGTGGCAGTGGGACTCCTAGCTGAAGGGATCAACGAGGTTATAGCGACTTCTGACTGCAACGCCGCCCCCATGGGGATCATCAACCGGAAAGGTTCTCTTCATATGGTCCTCTTCCGGGGGAGCCATACCGCCCGGAACGTTGCCCGGGACCGCTGGGTGGTGGCAAACTTCGTCTTCGACCCGGTGCTCTACGTCAGGACCGCATTTGACGACCTGCCCCCGGAGGACTTCGTCAGGGAGGAGATCAACGGACTGGTCGTCTCCCGCCTCCGCGACGTGGAGGCCTGGGCCGCGTTTGCCGCTGACGTTGAGCGGTCGAGCGATGAGGCGATCATCGTCAGGCTCATCCCCTTAAAAGAGGAGGTGCTCGGGCTCCGGTTGCACCCGGTGAACCGGGGTTTTGCCAGTGTCGTGGATGCAACGGTCCACGCCACCCGCTACGTCAGGAACCACGATCCCTGGCTCGGGCAGTTGATCGAGCACCACACCGGGCTTATCCGGAAGTGCGGGGGCCCCCGGGAGTGGGAGGCACTTGAACTTCTCAGGGAGTACATGAGCGATCGGGCTCCCGGGTAGGGTTTATTGTGGGATCCCGGCGAAGAATCAGGCGTATGTCTATCTGTCATTTCTGTTGTACCAACCAATATATGCGATAACTGCCATGAGGGAACTCCCATAAGGAGGTACCTGGCATGGCGAAGATCTTTGAGATCCTGAAGAATGACGGCAGATTTGGCCGTCTTGTCGATATCATCCAGACTCTCGGCGAGGAGGAGAAACTGCTGGTTGATGGACCGATGACGTTCTTTGCCCCGGTCGATTCGGCGTGGGATGCGATACCTGAACCGAACCGGGCGATGATACTGAATGACAGGCAGTTGCTCTCACACCTCATTGATTTCTTCACGATCGGAGGGCACCGCTGTACGCTTGATGCACTGCTCGCGCGAAACGTCACAAAGACCGTCGAGGGGAACTTCATCGCGGTCAGGCAGACCGGGCAGGGCACGGCGGTGGATGAGGCTCTCGTGATCGAGGGGGATATGGAGGCGGATAACGGGATCATCCACGCCCTCGATAGCGTCCCCTTCGCGACGCTCTCACAGGCCTTTGAAGCCTACACGACGGCTGGATAACCGCCCTCAACCTTTCCCGATCTTCTTTCCGGCCAGAATGAGAGTCCGATCCCCGGTCACCAGAATACGAGAGTTCTGGTCTTTTGAAGAGATTCCAGGGGCCCGGCGTGAGGGGGTATGCCGGGGAGAAGGGAGAAGCTATTTCGAGGATTCACCGCACCTTTCCGGGCTGTCTGCGAGCCGGTATGCTCCCCAGGTGCCTGGCCGGCGCCATGCCATCACACCGGCCGGCGCCATGCCATCACACCGGCCGGCGCCTCCTGACCGCAATATTATATATCATGCAGAGTGATCCTCTCCCGTGCTCATCTGGAGGACAGCTTATGAAGAGTATAATCGAGACAGCCCGGGAGGATAGCCGGTTGAGCATCTCTTCGAGGATAGCGGATGCAGGAGATGCGGCAGAGTTCCTCCCGGAGAGGGGGCCATATACAATGTTTATCCCTGGAAATGTGGCATATACGAAGATCCCGGTGGAAAAGGTTGAGGCCATCGCGAACGATCGGGAGAGACTTAGAGATATGATCATGTACCATGTGGTCCAGGGGAAGCTCACCGCGCGCGAGCTGGCACGGATGGAGGCGATCAGGACCCTCCAGGGGGATCACCTGGATATTACATCATCACCTGAAGGAGTTCTGGTGAATGATGCTACCATTATCTATCCGGACACTGAATGCACAGACGGCATTTACCACATCATCGATCGCGTGCTCATACCCCGGGCGGTCGATGCGCGGGTGACGCGGTCGGTCTGATCCTGCGTCCGGCCGCCCGTCACCGGTTACGATCGCCTGTGCGGTGATACGATTGAAGAGCATATTTGTAACCCTGCAGGAATCGGGTGCGTTCACCGTGTTCCTGGACCTCATACAGAGAGCCGGAATGGAGGAGCGGTTAAGGGCGGAAGGGCCCTACACGGTCTTCGCCCCGAATGATGATGCCCTCCAGGCGGTACCGCGAGCGGAACTCGACTCGATCCGGGGTGACGCCGACCGGCTCATCGCTGTCGTCAACTACCATATCGTCCCGGGGGTGCATTCTGTTGCAGACCTGCTCGGGATACGGGCCCTGCGGTCGCTCCAGGGAGAGGATCTGACCGTGGATGTTACACCGGGGGGCATGACGGTCAACGATGCCCCGGTAGTAGAGACCAACGCCTGGTGCACAAACGGGATCTGCCACGCTGTCTCCATGCTCCTCCTGCCCCCGGGATCAGGGTGGCTGTCGTGTAGCGGCCGGCCCCGCCTCACCGGCAGGAGTACGCCCCACCCTCCTCTGCTATGAACCCCTCCCTCTCCAGGTCGCCGAGGATCCTCTTTATCCGACCGGCATCCCCGCCGATACGGGCCGCGACCTCCTCTCCGGTAATGGTCTCTTCTTCGAGGACCAGCGCGAGGGCCTTCCCCCGGATCTGCCGGTCGGAGCCCTCGAACCGGCTCTGCCGGGTGTATGACGCGCTCCGCCGGTTCGGGTTTGCCGCCCGCGCCTTCAGGACTGTGCCGTAGTCCATCAGCGCTCCATACCACTCCCGCGGATTCTCCCGGTAGAGCGTCTGCTCGACGAGCGGGAGTATATCATCGTCCTGGATCCCTTCCCGGCCCTGGAAGAAGAAATGGATGAAGATCCGCCTGATGTTTGTCTCGATGTAGACGACCGGCATGTTGAACGCATACGCACAGATCGCCGATGCGGTCGCATGACCTATGCCGGGGAAGGTTTTGAGTATCTCGACATCGGCCGGGAGGTCGCCGCCGTAGTCGTCTACCACCAGCCGGGCGGTCTTCTTGAGCGAGAGTGCACGGCGGTTGTAGCCCATGCCCTGCCAGGCGAGCAACAGGTCGCTCTGTGGTGCGCGGGCAAGGCTCTCGAAGTCAGGGAACTGCTCAAGGAACCCGGGGTATCGCGCGCGAACCCGCTCGACCTGTGTCTGCTGGAGCATGACCTCGGATACGAGGATATGATAGGGGTCGGTGGTTTCCCGCCAGGGGAGGTCGCGGCCGTGAGTGCGGTAGTGGGAGAGGATCAAGTCCTGGAAGAGGCGGGCGGTCTCCCTGGTGCATCCTTCCTCCCGGATCGCCTTGAGAAGCTGGTTCTGGTGGGGATCGAGGGTGCCAATCACGCCTGATCATTCGACTTTGCGAGCGAAATACGTTGGGCCAACATTCATTATCCCGCGTCACCAGAGGGTGCCGCATGAACCTGAT
>JAAYND010000113.1 GCA_012521035.1 Methanomicrobiales archaeon | reverse complement strand
GCATCGACTACCGCCCCCTCATGCGGCGGCACGAGAACCTGGTCATCGGGCGGACGATGTCAAAGGTCTTCGCCCTCGCCGGGTTACGGATCGGCTACGCATTCACCCCCGAGTGGTTTGAGCCCTTCTACCACCGGGCGGCGACACCGTTTGCCCTGAATGCGGTCTCCATCGCAGCGGCGGCAGCGGCTCTCGCCGAAGGAGACCGGGTGCGCGAGACCTGCGATCATGTCCGGCGGTGGAGAGAGAGGTTCATCGAAGAGGTTCCGTTCCGCACGTATCCCTCTGACGCAAACTTCGTCATGATCGACGTCTCCCCCCTGACCGGCGATGACGTGGTGGAGCAGCTTGCGGCGAGGGGAGTCCTCGTCCGGTCCTGCACATCATTCCCCGGGCTCGGCGACCACTACATCCGGGTCTGTGTGGGTGAAGATTGGGAGAACGAACGGTTCATCGAGGCGATCAGATCCCTATGATGATCGGCATCACCGGCACGCCCGGCACCGGGAAGACATCGGTTGCGGTCGAACTCGCACGGCGGGGCTACCGGGTCGTCCACCTGACCGAGACGGTGCAGCCCTACATCATCGAGGAGGACCGCGACCGCCGGGTGCCGGTGGTCGACGTCGACCGGTGGGCGGCGGAGTTCGAACCGATCGACGGGATCGTCGAGGGGCACCTCGCACACCACCTCCCCTGCGATCGGGTGGTGGTTCTCAGGTGTCGCCCCGACACTCTAGGGCAGCGCCTCTCCACCCGGAGCTACCCTCCCGCGAAGGTCAGGGAGAACGTCGAGGCAGAGGCGCTCGATGTCATCCTGATCGAGACGCTTGAAGAGCATCCGGATGAACATATATTTGAGGTGGATACAACCGCTCTCTCCGCCGGCGAGTGCGCAGACCGGATCGAGCAGTTTATCCGGGGAGAACAGCCATCCTCCTACGGATCCATCGACTGGACCGACTATCTGGACTTTGACGTATGACGCTGGACCAGTTCAGACCGCATATGCAGGGCATCACCAGGCCCGTGGTGGCCCTGACCCGAAAGCTCGGGATCACCCCGAACGAGCTCTCCATAGCATCTTTTTTTGTATCGATACTTGCGGGTATCGCGTTCTACACCGGCGAGATCGTGACCGGCGTCACCATGGTAGCCCTCAACGCCATATTCGATGCGCTTGATGGGGCCCTCGCACGGGATATGGGGGTAGCGGGCCCCCGTGGGGACTTCCTGGACCACGTCATCGACCGATACGCAGATATCTTCATCATCACCGGGATCTTCGCAGGCGGGGCTGCACCCTGGCCGATCGGCGTCTTCGCCCTGACCGGCGTCCTGATGTCGTCGTACCTCGGCACCCAGGCACAGGCGGTCGGGGTCGGCAGGTACTACGGCGGCATCCTCGGCCGTGCGGATCGCCTGGTGCTGATCATTATAGCGAGCATACTCACGATCGCGATCCCGGGCGAGATCTACGGCCTGAACTACCTCGGGTGGATCCTCGTCATATTCGGCATCTTCGGGCACTATACCGCCTTTCAGCGGTTCGTCCATGTCTGGCGGAACATCGAGGACAGGTAGAGTGGCGGCCTTTGCGTACGGGCGCAGGGCAACGGCGCACGCATGATGGGCGCGGAACAGTGCCCCTCGCTTTTTATGTCTGTGACCCCGCATTTCCTCCCTGCAGATGCATGCGAGTGATGGAATGCGCGAAGATCAGGGACTGAGCAAGTAGATGTTGTACGTGAAATAGATCGCAAAGGTTGCCCAGAAGAGACAGGGCATGAGCAGCGCCGCCGCAGGCACCGATACCCGGTAGAAGGCGCCGATCGTCATGAGGATTGCAAACCAGAGGAGAACGCTCCCGATGAGAGCGAAGAACGGTACCTGAAGTGTGAAGAGAAGGTATGACCAGATGACGATGAGGACCAGCTGGACGGCGAATATTGCCGTCGCCTCCTGCACGTTCTTCTGACTCCATCCTTTATTCCAGACGAGGTAGAGCGTTATGCCCATGAGGATGAAGAGCAGCATCCAGGCGGGGTTAAAGAGCCATGTCGGAAGGAACAGGGCGGGTCCGACAAGGGCGGTATACCAGGTACGTACGACCGGCGTCGTGAAGATCAAACCGGCCCATCCGACAAGAAGACAGACCGTGATCGCCGCAAAGAGTCGGGTAACCCGAATGACCGCAGATGACACGACGGTATGTATTGAGTCATAGTATTTAAATTTTGTGGTGTCGGAACGTCTCACTCATCCGCTCTCCTCCCCGGCCGGGCGCCCACCGGTGTCCCCATCACTCCCGGAGGGAGATGCTTTGCGGAGGGTAAACCGGAACGCTGCGCCGAGATCTGGCCGCCCTTCCACCCGATCCTCCACCCAGAGGGTGCCACCGTAACGTTCGATGAGTGTCCTGACGATAAAGAGCCCAAGTCCATCACCACACCCCCGGGTCCATCTCCGGTCGAACTGGTGAGTGATCGAACTCTTGAGGGAGTCAGGTATGCCCGGCCCGGTATCCTCGATGGAGACCAGCAGGTTCTCACTGTCATAATCCTCGAACCTGATGAAGACCTCGATGCTGGTGCGACCGGGTCTGGTAGCGTTCTGGATCAGGTTCGAGAAGATCTCCGGGAGGAGATCGTCGGCCCAGATCTTCCGGGGCATGCCTTCAACATCGATCGCAACATCGGGGAAGGCCGCGACCGCCTCCCTGACGATGGGATACAGGTCAACCGGATCGAGAGCAGGTGCCTCCTGGTGGATACGGCGGATCGTGGAGACGTTTCCGAGGATTTCCTTGCTTCTACGGACGCCGTTCGTGATCTCCCGCGCATACCGGACACCCTCCCCCTCCAGCATCTCGCTAAGGAGGTCGGCGTAGAGGCCCGAGACGTTCTCGATGTTCCTGATGTCATGTGTCATGATATCCAGGTAGAGGTTCGCCTCCCGGTTCGCGGCCTCCAGCCTCTTGTAGAGCACACCCCTGAGTATACCTGACCCGATCTCTTTACTTATCATCTCGATCAGCGCTCGCTCATCGCGGGAGAAGGACTCTTTTGTCTGGCTCCCGACGTAGACCGCCCCGACAACGACCGCTTCTGCAATGAGCGGGATACAGGCGAGCACCGAGACATCGAGCTCCCTGAGAATACCCGCCTCAATGGCGTTGAGGTCAGGGCGTTGCTCTATGTAGCGAGGCTGGCCGGCGACAAATATGAAGTTGAACGGCCAGTGATGGATCTTGATCACGCGGTTTTTGGGCATGTATGATGGTGGCACGCCCCTCTGGTACTGCGCCAGGGCCCGTTTTCGCTCGGCATCGAGCATGTAGATGATGCCGACATGAAACCCCATCAGTTCAAGTGTCTTCTCAAGCGACTCTTCCAGGTGTTCGGCAAGGGAGAGGGATGTAGCGGAGGTGCTGATGATCTGGTTGAGGATCATGAGCTGTTCGTTTCGGTTCCTGAGCTCCTCTTCCGCCTGCTTTCGTCCGGTGATATCCAGGACACCGACGATCGAGCCACGGAATTTACCGGAATCATCGGTAGCAGGTGACGTGACCACGAGCGCACGGACGCATCCCCCGTCGCAATGGCGGAGGTCCAGTTCAAACTCCTGCCTCCGGTCAGTCTCCTGATAGAATGGATTTTTTGAGGTGGATCTCACCCTGCCGGGAGCGTCGAGGAACCCGGTGATCGATGACCCGATCAGATCATCCACGGGATAGCCGAGGATCTCTCCCATGCGCGGGTTTGCGAAGGTGATGAGACCGGCCTCATCCACGGCGATGACCCCTTCGTTGAGGTTCTCGACCAGTCTGCGGTACATCGCCTCCGAGTGGCGGAGCGCCGCCTCCACCCGTGTCCGCTCGATCGCGTACCGGATCGCCCGGCAGAGCAGCTCCGCATCGGTCTTCCCCCGGACCAGGTAATCCTGCGCACCGTTCTGCATCGCGTAGAGCACGGCGGGGTCGTCTCCCGCTGCGGCGAGCACGATGACAGGGACGCTCGCGGCCATCCGGCGCAGTCGATCGAAGACCGCCACCCCCCGCCCGGCCGCGAGATCGAGGAGGACGATGTCGATTCCGCCCCCCGCTGCCAGGGCGATCCCGTCATTGGAGCGCTTGCAGTGCAACAGTTCGATCCCGCGTCCGCATTCCCGGAGCATTTCCTCGAGATTGCCGGGACCCTTCCCGATCAAAAGCACGCTCAGCAGTTCGCTCATTGTCTCACTTGCATCCAGGGCCGGTACCTGCCCGAATCAGCGTAAATTCCCGTATCCCGGCTCACCGCAGGTATGACCGCACCCGGCCGGGTTCTCACTATTGTTAGTAACGTTCTCGAGGAATTTATATCTCATTATTTATATCTCATTCATCGAACATCTCTGTCACACAGGAGGTAGCGGGTGCCGGGGAGGGATCACGAAGAGGTGGATGGTTACAGACGGTGCCGGCGGGGGCCTGTCCACCTCTTGATATGTGAAAATTGAGAGTTACTTCCCCTTCCGCGCCCTCAGACGCGCTACTTCCGCACCGCCCGGGATCTTCACAACGAACGTGCCATGGCAGGGTTTGGTGTAGGGGAAGATGAGGTCCTCACCCTCGATGCCGATGTAGAGCGGCGGAACACCGATGATGTGAACGTCAAATACCCTGTAGCCGGGTTCGACCTCGTGGTACTCCCGGATGTTCTTCCTGATGTACTCCCGCGCCTCCTTAAAGGTGGTCCGGGAGAGTATGATCTCCGGCTTCAGCGCATCGATGCAGCCCATTGCATCACCTCATCAAATCTTCGTTTAAGCGGCATGGGGTTGTGGGTGGCTTTTGCTTTGATGACCTCGCAGGGGAACTCGATCTCACCGGCGAGATCCTCTGCGTGTTCCCCGAATATGAGCGTATACAGCCGCGCCCCGGATATATAGGCCATCGTCCCCGCATAGGCGATCCCTGAGTCGTTATGGATGAAGACGAAACAGAGGTCAAAATCCCGGACTTTCCCCGTGATCTCGTCGATCGCAGCATCGAGGTCAACCATCTCACCCAGGTAGTGCCGGTCAGGGTCGGCCACCTCCATCAGCTTTCGTGCCGCCATCGTCCCGGCGACCACCGGCCGTATACCCCGTTGCGAGAGGCCATGCACCAGGTAGAGCGCCATGCTCGTCTGGACGGGGACCTGCGGGCACCCGAGCAGGATCAGCGCGGTCTTCTCACTCATGGTGAGACCTTCCCCGCCTGCAGACAGGCATCAGGCACCCGCTCGGGGTGGGCGTAGATCGTGAACCGCTCCCCCCGCGAGAAGCAGATCAGGGTGAGGCCCGCCCGTTCTGCCGTGAG
>JAAYND010000112.1 GCA_012521035.1 Methanomicrobiales archaeon | reverse complement strand
GACCCTCTACGGGGATATGGCCGGAGGTCTTTCGGTGATCGGCGACCTCTCGAAAGGGATGGTCTACCGTGTCAGCCGGTGGTTGAACCAGGAGCGCCCGGTCATCCCCGATCGGGTGCTGGAAAAGCCCCCCTCAGCCGAGCTCCGTCCCGGCCAGACTGACCGGGATACCCTCCCCCCCTATGAGATCCTTGACGCCATCCTCCACCGCTACATCGAGTGCTCTGAGTCGCCTGCCGATATCATCGCCGCCGGGTACCCTGCAGAGACCGTCTACCGGGTCCTCCGGATGGTCAGACTGGCCGAGTTCAAGCGCCGGCAGGCCGCACCCTCTATCCGGGTGACCTACCGGGCTTTTGACACCGACTGGCGGATGCCGATCGCCGCGTTGCCGTGGTGGGAGGAGGCCGACCGATGACAAAAAGCTCCCTCAGAGATGACCTGCTCGTCATCTACGATACCCTGCGCGCGGCGTTCGGCTACCAGCACTGGTGGCCGGCAGAGACCCCCTTTGAGACGATGGTCGGCGCCATCCTCGCCCAGACCGTCTCATGGACGAACGCGGCGAAGGCCATCGCGAACCTGAAGGATGCCGGGATGCTCGATCCGGGCCGGCTCGCCGCGGCCGATACCGGGGATATCGCCCGACTGATCGTCCCCTCCCGGTTCTACAACCAGAAGGCGGAACGGATCCGGGAATTTTCCCGGATCCATATCGATGAATTTCAGGCCGATCCGGCGGTGATGGCGGCCATGGAGACGGATGCGCTCCGCAAACGCCTTCTCGCTGTCAGGGGCCTTGGGAAGGAGACTGTAGATACCATCCTGCTCTACGCCTGCGAAAAACCCATCTTCGTCGTCGATGCCTACACCAGGCGGATATTCTCGCGTTACGGTCTCCTGCCGGAGAACCCTTCTTATGACCGGACACAGCGCCTCTTTGCTGACAACCTGCCCCGGGATGCGGGACTCTTCAACGACTACCACGCCCAGATCGTCATGCTCGGGAAGATCGCGTGCAGGAAGTCGCCGCTCTGTGACCAATGCCCTATCCGCATGGTGCATGGTTCACTCCGGTGCGGCACCCCGGACCCCCGCGATCCATAATCTCTCTGCCGCCCGCGACACCGCATGCCGGATGGCGTGGCAGATCCCTGCATGGTAACGCGCATATCGGGCTTTTTCTGGAGTTTAAAGCGTTTATATTGAAGTGAACCCACCGCGACACAGGGGGGTTGTTCTCCGGGTACACGCGCCCGGGAGGTCAGGATCTCGCGTCGGATCCACCCATCTGACCAGAATATTGATATACTATCTACATTATTAATAGTGTAGAATAGGGTGATCGGATGACTGAAAACTTCAGTGTCAAACTCGAGGAGGCGAAGTACTATACTCCCGAGGTCAGGTGCAGAGAACAGCCCTGGGCAGGCAGCTACAACCAGGCCTACCAGGCGTTCCTGGCAGACCCCGATGGATTCTGGGATAGTATCGCCAGAGACCTCGAGTGGTTCCAGCCCTGGGACCGGGTGAAGGAATGGGACTACCCGTATGCCAGATGGTTCCTGAACGGGAAACTCAACATCACCCACAACTGCCTGGACCGCCACGCCCACAACCAGCGACGCAACAAGGTCGCGCTCATGTGGCGTGGAGAGACCGAGAACGAGGAGCAGATCTACACCTATCGCCAGCTCTTCCAGGCAGTTTGTCGGTTTGCAAACGGCCTTAAGAGCCTCGGTGTCGGGAAGGGTGACCGGGTATGTATCTACATGCCGGTGGTGCCCGAACAGGTCATCGCAATGCTGGCATGTGCCCGGATCGGGGCCATCCACTCGGTCGTCTTTGGGGGCTTCGGTGCTAACGCGCTCAACCAGAGGATCCGGGGCATAGACGCGAAGGTAGTCATCACCGCTGACGTCACATACCGGCGTGGCAGGACGATCCCGCTCAAGAGCATCGTCGCAGAGGCAGTCGTCAACGCACCGAGCGTGGAGCGGATCGTTGTCCTGCGGCGGGATACCGATACGCCCGTGGAACTCCACCCCGAGATGGAGGTCGACTACTACGAGCTGGTTGACGAGAGGAGCCGCGAATGTCCTGCTGAACCGATGGATGCCGAAGATCCGCTCTTCATCCTCTACACGAGCGGCACAACCGGAACACCGAAGGGCATCGTGCATGCCTGCGGCGGGTATACGGTCGGGACCTACTACACAGCAAAGCACGTCTTCGACATCAGGGACGATGACGTCTACTGGTGCACCGCTGACCCGGGCTGGATCACCGGCCACAGTTACGGTGTCTACGGCCCGCTCCTGAACGGTGCCACCTGCCTCCTGACCGAGGCAACCCCCGACTACCCGACGCCCGGTAACTGGTGGGATCTCATCGAGGAGTACGGTGTCACCATCTTCTACACCGCCCCGACAGCCATCCGGATGTTCATGCGGGTGGGTGAGGAGTGGCCGAACCGCTACAACCTCTCGTCGCTTCGCATCCTCGGATCGGTCGGCGAACCGCTCAACCCCGAGGCGTTTGAGTGGTACTACCACACCATCGGGAAGGACAGGTGCCCGATCGTGGATACCTGGTGGCAGACCGAGACCGGTATGCATATGCTGACCACAATGGTCGGTGAGCCCATGCGTCCGGGATTCGTGGGAATGCCGATCCCGGGCGTCGTCGCGGATGTCGTCGACCAGGCAGGAAATCCGGTCCCCTCCGGAACCGGCGGTCTCCTGGTCATCAAGGAGCCCTGGCCATCGATGATGCGGACGGTCTGGGGAGACGATGAGCGCTACCGGAGGTACTGGGAGACCATCCCCGGTTGCTACACCGCTGCCGATCTCGCGGTGAAGGACAAAGATGGCTACATCATGGTCATCGGGCGTGCCGACGACCTGATCGTCGTCGCCGGCCACAACATCGGCACCGCGGAGGTCGAGAGTGCGCTCGTCTCCCATGAGTCGGTGGCCGAAGCAGCCGTCATCGGGAAGCCGGACGCCCTGAAGGGCAACACCATCAAGGCCTTTGTCATCCTCAAGGATGGCCAGCAGCCCGGGGACAAGCTGAAGAAAGACCTCATCTACCATGTCCGGATGACGCTCGGACCCATCGCCATACCCTCCGAGATCGACTTCGTCCAGTCGCTCCCCAAGACCCGGAGCGGCAAGATCATGAGGCGGGTCTTAAAAGCACAGGAACTGGGTATGGATCTCGGGGATATCTCGACCCTGGAGGAGTGAGCGGCCCGGTTGCCGTCCCGGGGGATCGGGTATGGGGGGAGGTGCATCCTGGCGAGGGATCACCGCCCTATCCTCCAGGGATCTCCGGGAGAATCTCCCTGCCGGATCCTCGATACCCCACCGGATAAATACCCAACCATTTATATACTGTTTTAAGCACTTTATAAATATGAAAGAGCACAGACCAGAAGAGTCCCTCAAGATAGAAAATATTGTCGCTTCAGCAAAAGTGACAGACTCTCTTGATCTCAACTTCCTGGCCTCCCGGTTGAAGGGAGCGGAGTACAATAAGAAACGATTTCCGGGCGTCGTCCTCCGGATGCAGGATCCAAAGATCGCGGCGCTCGTCTTTGGGTCTGGCAAGGTCGTCCTCACGGGTGCAAAGAAGATTGAAAACCTCTCGCGAGGCCTGCAGATCCTCGGCGATCAGTTGCGCGCACTCGATATCGATATCCCTGAGGACCTGACGTACAAAGTCCAGAATATCGTCACGTCAGCCGATCTCGGGACACCGATCAACCTGAATAAGATCGCCGTCGGGTTCAACCTGGATAAGATCGAGTACGAGCCCGAGCAGTTCCCCGGGCTCGTCTACCGTCTCGATGATCCGAAGGTGGTTGTCCTCCTCTTTGGATCCGGTAAACTGATCATCACGGGCGGTAAGCAACCCGAAGATGCCAGGCGTGCGGTGCAACGGATCCTCTCCGAACTCTCCAGTCTTGGGCTTATATAACCCTCACCAGATACCCGCTCCCCCTTTTTCAGGATCATTCGTATTGCAGAGGCACTTTTCCTGCCGGGAGAGCGCCGAATGCAGAGAGCAGTGGCCGCCCGGGGTATCCCGGACAGCGGACCGGGATGAGGAACAGTCCCCTCCTCTCCACCGATGGGCTGGCCGATCACCCTCTATTATCTCCAGGGCCGCACCCTCTCTATTGAGGAGGTGTTCCAGGCCATGATCATCGCCGGGGAGGGGTGGGAGGAGCTCGTCGCGGTACTCTCGCGGGCAGATACCCGGGAACGCATATACGTCATCGGATCGACGAACAGCGGGAAGGCGACGCTCTGCAGGTACCTCACCGATGCACTACCGCACAGAGCAAGGGCATACGTCGATTGCGACACCGGGCAGTCGACGATCGGCCCGCCGGCGACCGAGGGGATGATCTTCTATCCCGCCTCGCCGGAGCTGCCCGGCCGGCCCCTCCTCAGGTTCGTCGGTTCAACGTCCCCCGGTGGCCACTTCCTCCAGACGCTGACCGGGGCGAGGCGCCTCGTCGAAAAAGCTGTTGAACTCGGGGCGGGCGCAACCGTCATCGACTCGCCAGGGATCATCTCTGGCGGGGCAGGGATCGAGTTTCAGATCCAGATGATCGATCTGCTCCGCCCGACCCGGATCGCCGCACTCCAGCGTGGGCGGGAGCTCGAACCCCTGCTCGCAAACTTCGCCCGCAACCCCGTGATCACGATCCACCGTCTCCCCGTATCGCCTGCGGCCGTCGTCAGGAACGCGACCGGGCGGCGGCGTTACCGAGAGGAGCGCTTCGCTGCCTATTTTACCGATGCCCGGCCCCGGGAGGTCTCGCTTCGGGGTATCGGCTTCCAGGGCCACGTACCGGACCTGAGGGACCCCCGGGGTGCTGAACGCCGCCTGGTCTCGCTCAATGATCACGACAACTTCAGTCTCGCTCTCGGGGTCGCCGGCGAGATAGAGACCAGGCGTCGCCGGCTTACGATCGTCGCCCCGCCCTTCGATCCTGCCGCCGTTGCATCGATACGGTTTGGCTCCCTCAACCTGGATCTCGATGCCGAACCCGGGTCGATGGAGTCTCATATCAGAAAGAGGATGTAGATCGCGGTCTGGACGATCGTGAGCGGGATCCCGACCCGTGCAAACTCTCCGAATGTCAGTGTCTCTCCCTCCTTCTCGGCGGCCTGGATTATGATGACGTTGCTCGCCGCACCGAGGATCAGCGTGTTCCCGGCGATGGTGCTCCCGGCCGCAAGCGCCATCATGGCGGGTGTGGACGTCCCGAGGAGGTCAAGGGCCGGGAGGGAGAGGGCGACGAAGGGGACGTTTGATATGAATTGTGAGGCGATGACGCTCAGCGCGGCGATGACCGGGATGGCGGTGAGATCGATGGAACTCCCCGAGACGACCGCCTGGAAAACTCCCGCCTGCCAGACGCTTGCCATGAGGACGAAGAGGCCGGCAAAGAAGGCCAGGGTCGGCCAGTCGATCCGCCGGAGGACTTCGACGCGCCGCCTGCTCCCGGCAAGAACCGGGAGCGCCGCGACAAGCGCTATCCAGGTCAGCCTGATGTTGTATTCCGGAGCGAGGACTGTCAGGCTGATCCGGACCCCGATCAGGAGGATGAGCAGGATGAGTGAGAGGCGGGCAAGGGCCGCAAGCCGGGAATCGTGGATCTCCTCCCTGGAGTGCACCAGCACCGCCGGGCCGAACTCATCGCGGAACGCCAGGCGGAGGAACCCATAGGTCGCCAGGAGGGATATCGCCGTGGGGATGGCCAGGTAGAGGGGGAACGTGATGAACGGGCTCTCTATACTTCCTGAGAGCGCGATCAGGAGGTTTTGCGGGTTTCCTATGGGACTTGCGACGCTGCCGGTCGTGACTGCGAATGCGAGCGCCAGCAGCAGGAGTTTCGGGGAGATGCCGTGACGCCGCGCGAAGTAGAGCATGAGCGGCGTGCCGACGATCGCCAGGGTATCGTTCATCAGGAGTGCGGAGAGAGCCCCGGCGCCGATGATGATGAGAATGACCAGGTGGTGGACCGACTCCGCCCGGGAGAAGAAGCGGGAGGCGATGTGGTAGAGGTAGCCGCTCATGGTGAGTGCCTCCCCTACAACGAACATGCCGAAGAGGAAGAGCATCACATCGACGTTTATGGATGCAAGCGCATCCATGAGCGCGATCTCACCCGAGAGAAGGACGGTCGCGGCCCCGAGGAGCATCACCTGCCAGATGCGGAAACTAAATCTCCCGATCTTCCTGGCCGCGATCAGGAGAAAGACTACACCGAGAACAGCGATCGATATGAGACCCGCCACCAGAGTCACCGGTAGAGAGAGTTCGCACTTGCCGGGGATTACTGTATGCCCTTGCCGTGGGCTACCTGCCGGAACGACGACCAAAAAAAGCCGGCCCCCAGGGGGGCCCGTTACTTCACCGACTCTTTGACCTTGTCGACGACGTCCTGAAAGAAGCCTTTGCCCTTCTTTGCACCCCTCGATGAGGGTTTTTTCCCCTCAATCTCGAGCAGGCGCTCGTAGAGTTCATGCTCCTCGTCCGTCAGGCGATCTGGCACGATGATGCGCACCCGGACCAGCATATCGCCGGGTCTCGTCTGCCACCGTATACCCTCGCCCGGTATCTTCAGCCCGGTGTTGTACTGGACGCCCGCCGGTATATCGAGGACGACCGTCCGCCCGTCGATCGTCCTGACCTCGACCTCTGAACCCAGGGTCGCCTGGGCGGGCGTGATCTCGATCGTCGTCTCCAGGTCGTCCCCCCGGCGGGTGAACGTCCTGTGCGGTGCGACGGTGATCTCGATGAAGAGATCCCCGCTCGGTGCACCGTACTCCCCGGCGTCTCCATACCCCTCCATCCGGAGCCGCATGCCCGTATCCACGCCTGGCGGAACCTTGACCTTCACGGTCTGCCGGGCGCGCTGGTGTCCGCTCCCACCACAGGTCTTGCACCGGGACTCAGGGATCTTCCCCCGCCCGCCACAGGTGGTGCAGGTGGTCATACGGACAAAGCTCCCGAAGATCGACTGGCTCATCTGCCGCATCTGCCCGCTACCACCGCAGGTCGCGCATGTCGTGAACTTCTTCGTCTCGCTCCCCGAACCATCGCACGCCGGGCAGGGTTCGATGTGATCGAGAGAGACCTCCTTCTCGGTCCCGAAGGCCGCCTCCTCAAGCGTGATGCGCATCTTCATCAGGAGGTCAGCGCCGGGGCGTGGGCCGGAACGCTGCCGGCCCGAAAACCCTCCGCCGAAGAAGGTATCAAATATATCTCCGAACCCTGAGAAATCAGCGCTGAATCCGCCGGAATACCCTCCGCCACCGTACGAACCTTTCGAGGCGTTGCTGTAGGCGGTATGCCCCATCTGGTCGTACTGGGCCCGTTTCTGGGGGTCGGAGAGGACGCTGTAGGCCTCGTTGATCTTCTTGAACCTCTCCTCGGCCCCCTCCTCCTTGCAGACGTCGGGGTGGTACTTTCGCGCCAGGTTCCGGTAGGCTTTCTTGATCTCCTTATCATCGGCGCCTTTCGAGACACCGAGGGTATCATAGTAGCTGTCCGGACCCATCCCCCTCACTCTTCTTTGACTTCGTAATCAGCATCAACGACGGTATCATCATCCTTCTTTTCGGCCCCTTCCGCCTGCTGCCGGGCAGCTTCCTGGGCCTGCTGGTACATCTTTGTCGTGACCGCATATACCGCTTCGGTCAGGGCATCCATCTTCTGCTTGATGGCTTCGAGATCCTCACCCTCGAGTGCCTTCTTGAGGTCGGCGATCCCGCTCTCGATCTTCTGCCGCTCGGCATCATCGATCACGTCCTTCGCTTCCTTTAAGGCGCGCTCTGCGGCAAAGATTGCGGTATCAGCGGTGTTCCTGAGATCGATCTCCTCGCGCTTCTTCTTATCCTCTTCCTCGAACTTCTTCGCGTCGTTCATCATCCGGTCGATCTCTGCATCAGATGGGCGGGAGTCCTGCGGTTTGATGGTGATCGACTGCTCGTTCCCGGTACCGAGATCCTTTGCCGAGACGTGGACGATACCGTTTGCGTCGATATCGAACGTGACCTCGATCTGCGGTATGCCACGGGGTGCTGCCGGGATCCCGGTGAGCTGGAATCGGCCGAGCGTGAAGTTGTCCTTCGCAAGCGCTCGTTCGCCCTGGACGACGTGGATCTCGACAGAGGTCTGGCCGTCGGCAGCGGTCGAGAAGATCTGGCTCTTCCGTGTCGGGATGGTGGTGTTACGGTCGATCAGCTTCGTCGCGATCCCGCCGAGCGTCTCGATACCGAGCGAGAGCGGGGTCACGTCCAGGAGCAGGACGTCCTTGGTCTCGCCGGTGAGCACGCCGGCCTGGATGGCGGCGCCGAGGGCGACGCACTCGTCCGGGTTGATACCTTTATCAGGCTCTTTCTTGAGGACCTTCTTTATGGTCTCCTGGACGAGCGGAACCCGGGTCGACCCGCCGACGAGGAGGACGTGATCGATATCGTCAGCGCTGAGTTTGGCGTCGGAGAGTGCCTGCCTCACCGGTCCGAGGGTTGAATCGACGAGGTCGGCGATGAGCTGCTCAAACTTCGCACGGGTGAGGTCGAAGTCCAGGAACTTGGGACCGCTCTCCGTCGTGGTGATATATGGGAGGTTGATATTCGTCTTCTGGACGGTAGAGAGCTCGATCTTCGCGTTCTCGGCCGCGTCCCGCAGGCGCTGCATGGCGACCGGATCCTTCTTGAGGTCGATACCCTCTCCTTTCCGGAACTCGTCAACCAGGTAATCGACGACCAGTTCGTCGAAATCATCGCCGCCGAGGCGATTGTTGCCGGCGGTCGACTTGACCTCAAAGACGCCGTCGCCGAGCTGGAGGATGGAGACGTCGAACGTACCGCCACCGAGGTCGTAGACGAGCACCGTCGCCTCGCCCTCCTTGTCGATACCGTAGGCGAGCGCGCTTGCGGTCGGTTCGTTGATGATCCGGAGCACCTCAAGGCCGGCGATTATCCCTGCATCCTTCGTCGCCTGCCTCTGAGCATCGTTGAAGTAGGCAGGCACCGTGATGACGGCCTTTGCGATCTTCTCGCCCAGGTACTCCTCTGCGTCCAGTTTCATCTTCTGGAGGATCATCGCAGAGATCTCCTGGGGGGTGTATTCCTTACTTCCGATTGTTACCTTCTCGCTTGTGCCCATCCTGCGCTTGATCGACTGGATCGTGCGGTTCGGGTTCGTGATCGCCTGCCGCTTTGCGACGTTGCCAACCAGTCGCTCGCCCTCTTTGGTGAACGCTACGACAGACGGGGTTGTCCTGCCGCCTTCGGCGTTGGCGATGATCGTCGCCCGCCCACCCTCCATGATCGCCATACACGAGTTGGTTGTTCCAAGATCGATACCGAGAACTTTCTCTGAAACCATTCTGTTTACTCCTCCAATCCTTTAGATACTACAACTTTCGCGCACCTGATGACCTTATCCTGCATACAGTATCCGCATATGATCTCATCGATCACGGTGCCCTCCTCTACGTCCGAGGGGACATAGGCAACCGCCTCCTGCCGTTCCGGATCGAAAGGAAGATCCCGTGATTCGATGGGCTTGATGCCATGCCGATCGAGGATGGTCGTGAAGAGTTTCCTGATCTGTTCCATCCCCTCCCGGAGGCCGGCACCGTCGGCCTTCTCCGCCCGCTCGAAGTTATCCATGACCTCGAGCAACTCCACCGCAAACTCTTCTATGGCGAAGGTTGTGCGGGTCTCGATCTCGCGGGCCATTCGCTTCCGGTAGTTGTCGAAATCTGCTGCAAGACGTAGATAACGGGTGTTGAGGTCATCATATGCCTTCTGCAGCTCTTCAAGCGCGGGAGATACCGCATCCACCTCTTCTGCGAGATCCGGTTGCCTCTCGTTTGGTTCGGATGTTTCCTCCTTCATACGCCTAACCTGCTTTAAAATGATATAATGTATGGTTTGATCATTTATTGTAATGTAGTTCTATATAACGTTAATGAATCCGGCATACGTTCATCCCTTATAACGGGCTGGTTTTCCGATTGGGGCTCATCCTGCAGTATTTTCTCGCGGTACGCAGATCGGTGGCGATCTGACTGCTTTCCTTCAGGGGAGGCGACCGGCGCCCACCATGGCGCTAATACCCCACCCACCGGAAGGTGAGAGGTGACAGGTTTTGCTGGCAGCGCCAGATATATCTCTGCACCCCGCTCACGTGTAGCTATGAAGTGGGCACTGCTGTCAGTCTGGGATAAAGCGGGCATCGTCGATCTCGCTCGAGTGCTCGTAGAACATGGTTACCGGATACTGAGCTCCGGCGGCACCGGTGCTGCGCTCCAGCAGGCCGGAGTTTCGTATACGGACGTCTCCACCTACACCGGGTTTCCCGAGATGATGCACGGGCGGGTGAAGACCCTCCACCCGAAGATCCACGGGGGTATCCTCGGGCGGCGCGGCATCGACGACGCCGTTATGCAGGAGTATGGCATCGATCCGATCGATCTCGTCGTGGTGAACCTCTATCCTTTCGAGGCGATGAGCGCCGCCGGCCTCTCGCTCGATGAGATCATCGAGTACATCGATATAGGAGGTCCGGCGATGGTGCGGGCGGCGGCAAAGAACCATAAGTACGTCGCTGTCGTGGTCGATCCGGCGGATTATGGTATGGTCGCTGAAGCGGTTCAGAGGGGTGGGTTCTCCCCTGAAGAGCGACTGGATCTTGCTGCAAAGGCGTTTGCCCGAACGGCTGCCTATGACGGCGCGATCACAAACTACCTCACCGGCATCGACCGGCCGTTCCCCGAGACTCTCAACCTTCAGTTCAGGAGCGGGCGGGCGCTCCGATATGGTGAGAACCCTCACCAGGCGGCGGCGGTCTACGGCGATGCCGGCATAGCCGCGGCGGAGCCGATCCAGGGCAAACAGATGTCATACAACAACTACCTCGATCTCGATGCCGCCGTCGGGCTGCTCCGCGAGTTTGAGGAGTGCGCTGTAGTCATCGTCAAGCACAACAACCCCTGTGGTGTCGCGACGGGGGATGGCCTCCTTGAGACCTACATAGCCGCCCGGGAGGTCGATCCGGTCTCGGCCTATGGTTCGATCGTCGCCATGAACCGCGAGGTGACGGGGGATGTCGCCCGGGAGATCACAAAGACGTTCGTCGAGGTCGTGATCGCGCCTTCCTACGCCCCGGAGGCGCTCGAGATCATGCGGGTGAAGGAGAATATGCGGGTGCTCAGGCTGCCTGAGCCGGTTGTGCAGGAGGAGATCCGGAGTATCGACGGCGGGGTCCTCGTCCAGCGGACGGAGCCCTACCGCGAGGACTGGGAGGTCGTGAGCGAGCGGGATCCGACCGCCCGGGAGATGCGGGCGATGGAGCTCGCCCTGAAGGTCTGCCGGCACACGAAGAGCAACGCCATCATATTCGCGGATGAGAAAGCGGTCATCGGGATCGGTGCCGGGCAGATGAACCGGGTCGAGTCGGCGGAGATCGCGGTCAGGAAGGCCCGAAAGCCCCTCGCCGGCTCAGCGGTCGCGTCGGATGCTTTCCTGCCGTTCCCCGATACCCTGGAGGTCGCGGCGGCGGCGGGTGCGACGGCGCTCGT
>JAAYND010000010.1 GCA_012521035.1 Methanomicrobiales archaeon | reverse complement strand
GCCGGCAGAGGATCGTCGGCGGCACGTTCCGCGCAACCGTCGAGGAGCGGTTCCTCGATATCTTCAGGGATACTTCGGAGAGCGATGCGAACCCCTCCTGGTGCCCGTTCCTGCGGAGCCACCCGGAGGAAGCCGGAAAGTATGTCTGCACCATCCACGGCAGCCGCCCCTCCGTCTGCCGGACCTACATCTGCTGTAGCATGCGGATATTTGATGGTAATGGGCGGGAGGCCGGGAAGGTGAAGGGAAGGAGGAGCCTCGTCACCGAGGATGCCGGCCTGCGCCAGTGCTGGGAAGAAGGGATTTTGCCGCTCGGGATCGATAGCGACGTCGCCTGGCGCGGTGAGGTCGCAGCGATCCTCGGCCGGGCCGGCTACCGGGTCGAGGCCTATGAGTGACCGCGACTCCCGTCGCCTCCCGGTCATCGGCGGCCGGGTGCAGTGCACTCCGGATAAGGCCGTCACCGTTGACCGGTGCGGGTTCTGTGTCCATTCTGCCCTCGTCGTCGTCGGAGGAAGGGAGCTCCCATCTCCGGCACGTGCCTACTGTAGCCGATGCCGGGTCACGTCCGGCGTCGATATGAAGGCGGTCGAGATGATCGTCTGCGATGATCTGCAGGGAGAGGGATTCCGGAGCATCATGAGCATCATCAGTTAGAGCGGGCTGGATGTACCGCTGTACGGGCTCTGGAGCAGCACATCGGGCAGATACGGGGAAGATCACTTCCGCCAGAACTCCCAGGGGTGCTTCGTCTGGAACGGAACGCCGTTCGCCCCCTTGATCCAGTCGGTCTCGATCGTATGGTGAACCAGGCGGACCTCGCTACGGAGTTCCGTGAGGATCTCCCTGACATCCTCAACCCCCTGCCGGATCTGGTTCAGCTCTTCAAACGAACGCCGTTGCCGCACCGGCGGCACCCTGCCATCCTTCTGGCAGGTGAGACCCGCCTCGATCAGTTCGAGGATCGCTGTATTCCGGTCAACCGCGTTATCCCTGGCAAACTGGTCGATCTGATCAAGCAGATCAGAATCGAGCGTAAACGAACACCTCATCACCATATCATCCACTCCCCGGGAGTGACTGCAACCAGCCTTCCCGCATTATAACACCTCAGAAGTTTTTTTGGTACCTGGTTACCCCGGATGGCGTCTGTCAGGCAGCAGCGTCCGCTCCTTCATAATCACCATCCACAGGAAAAAAGATATCGGGATCCTGATGATCTATCCGGGATCAACTGATATTTTCCATATTATAGCCTTTCTGGGCGAGCAACTCCTTCACCCGCTCGCGATGGTTGCCCTGCAGCTCGATCGAAGAGTCTTTGACCGTGCCGCCACAGGCAAGCTTCCCTTTCAGGAACTTTGAGAGGTCCTCGAGATCGATATCGTAGGGATCAAGCCCCTCGATGACCGTGACCTCTTTTCCGTACCGCCGCCTGTTTATCTTTACGCTGATTCTCTGCTGTTCCTTTGCAACCTCTTCACAGATACATAATTCCTTTGGCAGTCCGCAGGTCGGACATATCCCACCGTTCATTGCATGTACCTTTCAGCTCTCGTTATATATTATTTGGCATGGTCATTCATCAAGAATGCAGAGATCGCATCCCCGGGAGAGTACCTGGTCGGGCCTGCTCCGGTTGCGGTAGACGGTGATGCCCTTGCACCCGAGGTCATGGGCGAGAGAGAAGACGCAGGAGATATCATCGGGGGTTTTTGATTCCGGGAGGTTTACGGTCTTGGAGACGGCGTTATCCACATGCTCCTGGAACGCCGCCTGCATCCGCACGTGGTGCTCGGGTGCGATCTCGATGGCAGTCCGGAAGAGTTCCCGGGTATGGTCCGGAAGAGGGAGTCCTTCGACCGTCCCGTGACGGCGCACGTGCGCCGCAACATCTCGCCCGCCGGCGGTCTCGGGCAGGAGGTCTCCGATGAGGTCGCTCACGATATCGACCTCCTGTCCGTCGATCGTCCGGGTATAGGCGAAGGAGAAGACCGGTTCGATGCCGCTCGTCGTCCCGGCTATGAGGTGGAGCGAGCCCGTGGGGGCGATGGTGGTGACGGTGGCGTTGCGCATATCCCCGGAGAAGACCGATCCCTCGATCGCCGGGAACGAGCCCTTCTCGCTCCCGAGCTCCTCCGATCGCTCCCGGGCCAGGGCCTGGATGCTCCCCATAAGGCTTCCTGCGAGACGGAGCGCCTCAGAGGACTCGTACGGTATGCCGAGGCGTATGAGCGCCTCACTAAATCCCATGACACCGAGACCGATCTTTCGGGTGACAAGGGTCCGTTCCCGGATATCGGGGAGGGGAAAGTGGTTGACATCGATGACCGCATCGAGGAAGTCGATGCCGCACCGGACGATGGTAGCGAGCAGGTCAGAATCGATCTCGTTCTTCCTGATGCACCGGGCGAGGTTGATGCTCCCGAGGTTGCAGCTCTCGTAGGGGTAGAGGGGTTGTTCGCCACAGGGGTTGGTCGCCTCGATGGGACCGAGGTGCGGTGTTGTGGTTCGCCGGTTGATCTCGTCAAAGAAGAGCATACCCGGTTCACCGGATGCCCAGGCCGACGTGGCAGCGAGGTGCCAGAGAGAGCCCGGGTCGATACTCTTCCAGATGCTGCCATCGCGGGGGTTTATGAGGTCATAGTCTCTCCCGGCCGCCAGGCACTCGAAGAACCCGGCGTCGATGCCGACCGATATGTTGAAGTTTGAGAGATTGCCGGCCTGTTTGGCGGTGACGAACCCCTCGATATCGGGATGGGAGGCGGCAAGCACCCCCATATTCGCCCCCCGCCTTCGGCCGCCCTGCCTTACAGCCTCCGTCGCTGCATCAAAGACCCGCATGAACGAGACCGGACCGCTCGCAGCGCCCATCGTCCCGCTGACGACATCACCCCGGGGACGGATGTGGGAGAACGAAAAACCCGTCCCGCCCCCGGATTTGTGGATGAGCGCCATGTCGGCGAGGCTACGAAAGATGCCTTTGAGGTTGTCCTCAACCGGGAGGACGAAACAGGCCGAGAGCTGCCCGCCTGCGGTGCCGGCGTTCATCAGGGTGGGGGAGTTAGGGAGGAAGAGGAGGTCTGACATGAGCGAGAAGAACTCGCGGGACCGCTCCGGGCCGCCCACGAGATCGGCGACACGGGTAAAGAGGTTACCCGGCGCTTCACCGGGGAGGAGGTAGCGGCGCTCAAGAAGGAGACGGGCGGCGGGGGTGAGGTCCATACAACAATCATGGAACCCCGGCATTATTAAGCCGTCGTGCCCAACCTCTCTTCTGGCAATGTCTCTTATCGTGCTCGGAACTGCATCCCACGTGGGAAAGAGCGTGACGGTGACGGCGCTCTGCCGTGCGCTCTACCGCCGCGGGATCCCGGTCGCGCCGTTTAAATCACAGAATATGAGTCTCAACTCCTATATCACAGCCGATGGGAGTGAGATCGGGATGGCCCAGGCCGTGCAGGCCTTCGCCGCGGGTATTGAGCCCATGGCCGATATGAACCCGATCCTCCTCAAACCGATGGGTGATCGGACGTCACAGGTGATCCTGCTCGGCCGGCCATACAGGGATGTGCATATCCGCGACTACTACATCGAGACCGATAGGCTCCTCGAAGAGGCGGTGGCGGCGTTTGAGCGCCTGCGGGGCCGCTACGGGCACGTCGTGGTGGAAGGAGCCGGAGGAGCGGCGGAGGTGAACCTCTACGACCGCGATATAGCAAACATCAGGCTCGCCCGGAGCCTCGCGCTCCCGATCATCCTCGTCGCTGATATCGAGCGCGGCGGGGTCTTTGCACAGGTCTACGGGACGCTGGCTCTCCTCCCTGATGATATCAGGCCGCTCGTCGCCGGGATAATCATAAATAAGTTCCGGGGCGATCCAGGGTTCTTCGCGTCCGGGGTGGAGAAACTTGAGGAGCTCACGGGCGTCCCGGTCCTCGGGGTTGTCCCGTACGTGGATATACCGCTCCCGAGCGAGGACTCGCTCTCGCTTGAGGATAAGGGACGGAAGGCGACCGGGAACCCCGTGCGGATCGCCGTCATCCGCCTCCCGGGGATCACAAACTTCACCGATTTTGAACTCCTCGAGCGCCACGCCACGGTGGATTACGTCCCGCCGGGGGCACCGCTCGCCGGCTACGACTGCATCATCCTCCCGGGGACGAAGGATACCATAGAGGATCTCAAGGTCATCCGGCGGGCGGGGACGGGGGAGGAACTCAGGCATGCCCGGGAGCAGGGTATACCGGTCATCGGGATCGCCGGCGGCTACCAGATGCTCGGCCGGCGGGTGGTCGATACAGATGCGGAGTATGAAGGCTTTGGGCTCCTCGACGTCATCACGACATCGGCCGGAGACCAGAGAGCGGCGGCACAGGTCAGGCGGCAGGCGACCGGCCCCGGCCCGATCCTCTCCAGTATGGGTGATGTGAGTGGCTATGAGATCCGTTCAGGCGAGACTGAACGCCAGGCCCTGCCCGAGGCGTTCGCCGGCGATGGGGCCGCAACACCGGACGGCCTGGTCTTTGGAACATTCATGCACGGCATCTTCCAGAACCCGGGCGCCGCAAACGCTCTCCTCGCATACCTCGCGGAGCGGCGGGGGGTACCGTTTGAGTCGGCGACGGATGGCGATGCCGCCTACGATGACCTCGCCCGGCACTTCGAGGAGAACGTGGATATGGATGCGATCATGGCGTATTTTGGGGATGGTGGGTAAAAAAAGTGTGGCGACCGATAAGAGTTCCCGGTATTCTCAGATCAGGCCAATTTTTGCTTTGATCTGCTGGATATCCGCTTCCATTGTAGAGAGGCGCCGATCAAGGTGGGAACACATGTCAGTACGGAGATCGCGGATCTCGCTCGTGATCGACCCCTCCATCTGATCCATCTTTTCAAGCATATTATCCTGTTTTTCAAGCATGCTATCCTGTTTTTCGAGCATACAATCCATCTTTTCAAGCATGCTATCCTGTTTTTCGAGCATACAATCCTGCTTTTCAAGCATCTTACCCTGTATCTTATCGATGCTGATGATTGCCGGAATACCTTTAGCGAGCTGCTCGATCTGGATTATATGTATATAGTCAATTGCTGGGATGACATACCCCTCATACTGCTCAAACACAATATCAGAGACATCCGCATCCGGGGGGTGCTCCTCCCGGATGATGGAATTGAATGCATCCACCTGCCCGGGATCGCCCTCGTACTGCACCACCACCTGTTCGGCACCATCCTGTACCCGGTTTCTTGCTCTGAACTTCTGGAATCCCAGATCAAGGCATCTCTGGAGCAAGAACACACGGTAGCCCACATCGTGGACCTTTCTGCCGGTGATGATCGCCTGCATCTTCATGATGGAATATCTTTTCCAGGAGGTTAAATAATCTCCGGGAGATGTGCGATCCACCACACCCCCTCCTCCTCACCGCACCCGAAAACCCGATTCCGGCCCCCTGCAAAAAAAACCGGTTCCGGCCCCTCAGATGAAGAACCGGAACGCGACCCAGGCGATCAGCACCATGATGGCGGAGTACTTCAGCCCCGCGAGCACCCGGCCTTCGCCCATGATACCCGCCGCAAGCCCCGAGAAGAACCCCTGGATCAGCGCGGAGTGGGAGAAGAGCCGGTTGTAGAGGAAGAGATCCACGGTACCCATGAACGTCTGGCTCGAACCCGAGCCGGCGACCGCCTCGCCCGCCTCTGCCATGGTCGAGAGGAACGTGCTTGAGAGCACCCCGATGACGAAGAGGAAGACAAAGAACGACATAACGATGATGATCATGTAGATCATCATACCGTTCCTCCGCTCCGACTTCAGGTTGAAGAACTCGTACGCATCGTGAGCCGCCGCCCGGAGCACCTCGCTGACATCACCGCCGGCGGAACTCGCGTGTGCGATCAGGTCAACACTCCGCTCGGCAAGCGGCGTGTTCACCGCATCTCCGAACCGCCGGATGGCTTTTACAAACGGTATACCCCAGGACATCTCGGTATCCAGTTTGCGGATATGCGGCGTGAGTGCCCCGTACTCACCCTCAGAGACGATGTGGATCGCGTGCGGGAGCGTCATACCCGAGTCATTCATCCCGGCCACGTCCCGGAAGAAGTTCGGGAGGGATGCCTCGATGCTTGAGACACGGAGCGCCTCCTTGAGATCCAGGATCGCAAGCGGCACGATGGCGATGAGGAGGGCAAAGACCAGGACATCGTCGACCATCGTCGTCGTGAAGAGAACCCCGGGACCATAGGAGAACACGAGGTTCAGAGTTCCACCGATGAGGAGGAGGAGTGCCGCCGGGATTGATACGAAGAGGACAGTGACGGGATCTTCCATCATCACCTGGAGGGGGTGCCTGATGAACCGGTAAAATCCTTCCCGGTACTTCCGGTGCCCCTCGATCTTATCAAAAATCTCCCGCTCCTGCTCCTCGAAGGTATCAGTCGGGATATCCGCCGCCTCATCATGGCCCGGCGTTCTATTCAGGAAATCGTCGATAATATCTTTAAACCCCATAATCACACTTCCGGAGTCATGGAACTGATCAGGATGACGAACATCATGCTCCCGAACGGCACGATCAGGTAGATGATGACATAGAGGAAGAGCGGGTTTGAATCGCCGGAGAGGATCGTCATCACCGACTGTAGAATGATCAGAAAGAGCATCCCGGCAACCATCGCGGTGACGTAAGACTCCGCGATCAGCCCGAGCGTCTCAAGGAACATCTTCTGTTGCTGGTTATTCTCAAGGGTATACTGGTGAGCCTTCGTGCGGAAATACTCGGTAAGGTTACTCCCGCTTGAGATGCTTGCAACAGCCCCCTGCAGGAACTCCCGCATCCGCTCACTCGGCGTCGCCTGCGAGACCATCCTGAGAGCCTCTAGGAGATCCTTCCCGAAGAAGTCTGTCTCCCGGGCGACATACCGCGCTTCAACGGCGCTCTCTCCATAGATCTTGCTCTGGCCGAGCAGCCGGAAGACCTCATCAGGGGTGATCCCCGCCGATGACATCGCTGTGACGTAGTTGATCGCATAGGGCAGGGTGGCATCGATATTCCGGCGGCGCTCCCCGGCCTGTATACCGGGATAGAGGAGGAAGATCAGGTACACTATGCCACCAAAGATCAGGAGCGAGAGGATCGTGATGATGATGGTGCCGATTATGAGCTTGTAGTCGTTCAGGGCGTAGATAAACTCCGGGACCGCCCCCCGATAGGTGATCATCTCAGGAACCCGCAGGAAGTAGGTAAGAAGCCCGATGAGCACGGCAGCGACCAGCCCCACAGCGATCGAGGAGACATAGGCCGTCGCGAGGTACGCCTCGAACGGTGTATTCATCCGGGCTCCCACGAGATCCCGGCGGAGGTTGATGAAGTCCCCTCTCCTCTCCTTCAGACCCCTGCCGATCAGGTTGAAACAGAACCGCTCATAACTGTTCACGGGGCACCCTCCCCATAGAGATCGGAGCGCACCCGCTGGATGACCGACTCCGGGTCACGGAAGTAGGAGACCAGGATCTTGCTCACATCGCGGAAATGCCGGATCTTCTTGATACGCATCCATTCGAGCACCTCCTGCCGCCGTTTGAGCTCTTCCTGCATCCTCTCCTCGCTCCACCCCCGGCCTTCCATGATCTCCTCGAGGATGTAGGACTTGCCGGAGTAGTGGATCTCGTCGGTCGCAGGATGCCACCGGAAGACCTCGTTCGTGATCAGCTCGTTCGTCCTGGGATCGATATCCAGGATCTCGATGAGCTGCTTGTTCCGCCGGATCCGCTGGCCGCCCACCCGGGCCTGCACCTGGATGGACATCAGGGAGAGCGCCGAGAGCATGTTCCTCGGCACATTGATCGGCGGGTTCTCCAGGCGGTGGACGGCGCTCGCCACCGAATCTGCATGCATCGTCGCATAGGTGACGTGCCCGGTGCTCATCGCCTGGAAGAGGGTCAGGGCCTCACGACCACGGACCTCACCGACCAGGATGTACTCGGGGCGCTGCCTGAGGGCGGCACGCAGGAGTTCATACATATCGATCTCGCCCCGCCCGTCCTGCGAGAACGAGTCTCTCGTGATGCTCGGGATCCAGTTCGGGTGGGGGAGTTTCAACTCACGGGTATCCTCAAGCGTCACGATCTTTGCCAGCGGCGGGATGAAGAGCGATATAGCGTTTAAAGTAGTCGTCTTTCCGGATGCCGTCCCGCCGGCGAATATGCAGGACTTGGCGTTCTCGACCGCGAGCCAGAGGAAGGCGATCCCGAGCGGCGAGAAGGTATGCCACTCGATGAGATCGGTCGGTGTGATCGGTTCTTCACGGAACTTACGGATCGTGAACGTCGACCCGTGGGCGGTCACCTCTGACCCGAGTGTCATCTGGATACGTGACCCATCGCTCATCGTGGCGTCGAGCATCGGCTCAGCGATCGATATATACTTCCCGGCCCGTTGAGCAAGCTTCGTGACAAACGAGTCAAGTTCTGTAGTGTCACTGTAGGCGAGGCTTGTCTTCATCGACTCATACGTCATGTGATAGACAAATATGGTGCTTCCCACACCATCGCAGGAGATATCCTCGATGTAAGCGTCATGCATCACCGGATCGATCAATCCGTCGCCGAGGAACTCCTTTTCCGCGTGGTAGAGGATCTTCTCCCGCCCACGGGGTTCAAGACGGATCCCGTAATCAGCGATGATGATATTCGCTGCATCCCGGAGTGCCTTCCTCGCCTCCTCGCGGGTGAGGTCACGGGTAGCGACATCAAGCGTCTCAAAGAGGCGCTCCTTGATCTCGTTGAAGAGTTCCTGTTCACCGGGTGTGAGCAGGGGCTCAAGGATATTGTACGTGTACTCGTGGGTTGCGCTGTCGTACGTCACCCTGACGTAGGCGTACGGCTCGTTCACCGGATAGAGTTCGATCTCCTCAAGTTCCGGTGATGACCGCATGGAGAGATCGACGAGCGGCCCGTGGATGATCGGGTTGTACTCCTCGATCGTCTCCGCAGTCCTTGGAAACTGGAGTCTGCTGAGGATCCCGAACCCCGGCTCCACAACCCCCTCAGCCTCGGCCGTTGCTGTAACCGCTGCAGCGGCGAGTGTGGCAGGTGAGAAGGCCCTGGCAAAGAGTTCATCAAATTCGGATACAACCCGGGCATTGTCGACAAACTCGAATTGTCGTTCGTTGCGCTTGATGTGCAGCTCCTCGACCCCAAACACCGCACCCTTCGGGAGGATCAGGTCGGCCAGATGACCGAGTTCATCGACCGAGACCACACCGGTGGAGAGGACTTCATCAGTCCCGGGTTCTCTCACCTCCAGAACGCCGGGATCGGACGAGGTGTGATGATCGTACATGGGGCTCACCAGCCCCGGATCTCCGGGTATTGGTGCATCAGTCTCCTCTGTCCACCCCCCGGGGAAGTCAGGCAGGTCGTTGTGATCCAGGTCTACCCCGTCGTCCTCCTCCATCTGCGGAGAGAGACCATCTTCCCCACCCTGCCTTACATCCTTCTTTTCAATTCGCTTGAGGAGCGCCCTGACGGGATTATCGCCGGGCGTGCCCCCGGGTCTGGTACTCCTCGACCCGATCACTGAATCAATGAGCGAACGGATATCCACTCTGCCAGGTGCCGGTGCGGACAGGGGCTCTGGTTGCTTCCTGTCCTCCGGGATCACCTCTTCCCACTCATCTTCCTCGCCAGACTGATCCTGGAGCAGAGAGGGCGTGATCTCTTCATCGCCACCCTCCACCTTCAGGGGTTGTGCGAGGAGATTTCGGATCGTGGCCGTCAACTCGCGTTCTTCATCTTCACCTGCTCTCATCCTCTGTGCTCCCAATATCAACGCGTGTTTCTACCTGAGGTTCATGGAATTCAACGATGCACCGTGTTCGCTCTCCGGTCCGATCCGAGACCACACACATGTAACGTCCGTTCAGCAACCGGAAACAGACCCTGCCTCCTGAATCGGTAACATCACCTGTGATGACGAGTTTGCCTTTCCGGATCGAGACATAAGCCCCGGCGAGGGGTGCCTGGCCAACGTACACTGTCAGACAGAGCACCCCCACCCTCTGCCGGGAAGGAGCGCCAATGGTCGGTATAGCGAGGCGACCATTCCTCTTCAGATGACTCTTCTCGAAGATCCTGCAGCGTGATACCAGTGCTTCAGCGACCGGCGGTGCCACCTGATAGAGATCGAACTTCTCCCCGAGATCCAGATGCAGGACCGCCGAGTCACCAAAGAGCGTCCCTTTCTCGTCGACGAATATGGCGCCATCCGGCTCACCCCGGGAGAAAACCAGGAAAAATGCATGCGTTCTGTCTCTTGAGACTCCCATCCCGGTAATGGAATGAATACCGCTGTAGTGTAGCAGTTCACTCAGTGTAAAGCACCCTTCGTGCATCGACTGCTCGAGGATCTCGTCTACAAGGTCGTTTATAGCCATGCGCATCTTCAAATGTGGTATTTCTGTAATTCGTGTACCAAACGGGGAGATCTGGGTCCCGGCACAATATACCACATAACAATGCTATTATTAATAGTTTTTGGCAGATCGATCTCGATCCCGATAAACATTAAGAAAAAACTACCGGATGAGAGAGCTGATGAACCGATGTTCCTGTGGTGACGGAGCGCGAAATGAAGGCAGATAGGGTTTTTGTCGTATTCCCGGGGATTGGGCTTTAGAAGATCCCATTCACGAGAGGCATCCCGCAAAATTCGGGGAACTTCCTGCGAGGCGGGATCGTCAGGCATAAGATATAAAAGGTAGATAAAGTACTGTCCCATGACTCTTCCGCTCGTGGTCGCCGTCCCGCTCATGATCGCAACGATCGCGATAGGGATCACACTCATATATGCGTCGGTTCTGGACGTACGAGAGCGCCGGGTGCCGCATAAGACCTGGCGTCCCGCACTCGCGATCGCGATCCCGGTGGCGGTATGGGTCTACGGGCAGATCTTCCTTGCCGACTGGCGGATAGCAACAGGCTACCTCATCATGGTTGCGATATTTTGTGGATTCTTCTACCTCTTCGGGTCTTTAAACCTCTTCGGGGGAGCGGATGCATACGCTCTCATCATCATCACAATCTGCATCCCGCTCTCTCCGATCGAACCATACCTCAGTAGCCCGCCCCACGGGTTCTTTCCGTTCACCGTGCTTGCAAACGCCGTCCTCATCAACATCATAGCACCGGTTGCAATATTCGCTCAAAACATCATCCGGGGAAACCGGGCTCCGCTGCCCTGTCTCTTCCTCGGGTTCCCGGTCGAAGGAGAAGAACTCCAGAACGAGTTCGGATTTGTCATGGAAGATATTGAAGAACAGGACGGCAGACTGGTCAGGCGGTTCGTCGGTTTTACTGAGTCGCTCATGCGTATGATCCGGGGAGAGAAGCGGATATACACAAAAAATCTCAGACTGCACCCCGAAGACTACAGAGATGAGCTTGCCCTCTACCGGAAGGCCGGCAAGGTCTGGATATCCTACGGCATTCCGTTTATCATACCGATCACAGCAGGATTCCTGACCGCATTATTCATGGGAGATATACTCTTTGCAATCATAACGATATTCACAGGGACGTGAACCAATATGGAGATACAGTTTAAGGATGGATTGGTGCCTGTCGTCGTACAGGAGAAGCAGACACGTGAGGTCCTGATGCTGGCCTACGCAAACGCCGAAGCGCTGGACCTCACCCTGACCACCGGATATGCACACTACTACAGCAGGAGCAGGCAGAAACTCTGGAAGAAGGGGGAGGAGAGTGGACACGTCCAGCGGGTCTGCCGGGTGCTTGTCGACTGCGACGCCGATACGATACTCTACGAGGTTGAACAGACCGGCGCGGCCTGCCATACCGGCCACGCCTCCTGTTTCTACCGAACGATTGAAGGAGAAGAGATCGCTGGATTAGTCTTCGATCCGGAGAAGGTATACGCTAATAAGGGTGAATGACTCCAGTAATATGGTGATTTTTTATGAAAATTGTACCCGATACAAGCGTCGTAATAGATGGACGCATAACATCGATGATAAAAACCGGGGAATATAAAGGCGCAACAATAATCATACCGGAGGCTGTCGTCGCCGAGCTGGAGGCACAGGCAAATCAGGGACGGGAGATAGGGTTTTCCGGTCTGACCGAACTCCAGGAGCTCTTCCGGATGTCGGAGGATAATATCATTGAGCTTCAGTTTGCCGGAGACCGCCCGAGCCTCGACCAGGTGAAACTCTCCAGCGGCGGTGAGATCGATGCCCTGATCCGGAGCGTCGCCCTCCAGTATGAGGCCAGGTTCATCACGAGCGACCTCGTGCAGGCTGAGGTGGCAAAGGCAAAAGGGCTCGATGTCATCTACTTAAAGCCGCAGATCGGCGACTTCTCGCCGCTCTCGATCGACCAGTTCTTCGATGAGGAGACGGTCGCGATCACCCTCAAGGAGCGGGCCCTGCCGGTGGCAAAGGTAGGAAAGCTCCGGGATATCCGACTGGTCACACTCCGCGATACACCGATGACCGAGTATGAACTCCGTTCCATGGCGCAGGAACTCCTCGAACGGGCGAAACGTGACCCTGATGGTTTCATCGAACTGGAGAAACGGGGGATCACGGTCGTCCAGATCGGGTCGCTCCGGATATCGATCGCCCGCCGGCCGTTCTCTGACGGGATGGAGATCACGGTGGTGCGGCCGCTCGTGGATCTCGCACTTGATGACTATCGCATGGCTCCTGAGATCAAGAGACGGATCCTCGGGAACCGCCGTGGCATCCTGATCGCAGGACCCCCGGGAGCGGGGAAGACGACCCTTGCCCAGAGCCTTGCGACGTTTCTTGCCGACCAGGACTTCATCGTCAAGACGATGGAAGCGCCACGGGATCTACAGGTGCCGGATCACATCACCCAGTATACTGCGCTTGAGGGCAGCATGGCAAACACCGCCGAGGCGCTCCTGCTCGTCCGGCCAGACTACATCATATTCGATGAGCTCCGGAAGAACGAGGACTTCAACGTCTACGCCGATATGCGCCTCGCCGGGATGGGTATAATCGGGGTGGTGCATGCCATGGAGGTGCATGACTGCCTCCAGCGCTTCAGTGACCGGGTGGACCACGGTATCCTGCCGCAGATCATTAACACCATCATATACGTCGTCCAGGGTGAGATCGCGAAGATCTATGACCTGGAACTGGCTATCAAGGCACCCGAGGGGATGCCGGGTGACGCATACGCGCGCCCGGTGATCGTCGTCCGCGAACACTCGACCCGGGAGCCTGAGATCGAGATCTTCCGCTACGAGGGGGAGACCCTGGTGATGCCGCTTGTGCGGAGCGTTGAGGAACCCGTCGCCCCGGTAACGGCGCCGATCGCGGCACCCGCTCTGCCCGAGGAG
This sequence comes from Methanomicrobiales archaeon, assembly GCA_012521035.1. GTDB lineage: Archaea > Halobacteriota > Methanomicrobia > Methanomicrobiales > Methanoculleaceae > Methanoculleus. The sequence goes on along the minus strand of JAAYND010000010.1, from coordinate 5,338 downwards.
AACGTCTCCTGGAAGGTTGCCGAGAAAGAGGTCCAGCGGGAGATCGGGCGGTACACAGGCGGTCCGGTCGATGTCCGCATCATCAACGACAACAAAGCCATCGTCTATATCGAGGATAAGGATGTCCCGGCGGCGATAGGAAAAGGCGGCAAGAACGTCTCGGCTATCGTGAATAAACTCGGTATAGGGATTGATATCCGGCCCAGGAGCGAGCTTGAGGCGCAGAAACCCGTCGAGGAGGAGATGCAGTTTGCCGGCGGTATCAGGATCCGTCTTGACCGAAAGCAGCTGACCATCATCTCCCCTGAGAACAGGGGCAGGATAGTCGATGTTTTTGCCGGGAAAGAGTACCTCTTTACGGCTACGGTGAACGAGGAAGGAGATATTCTCCTTGCCAAGAGCAGTACGATCGCTCAGGAGATGATCAAACGCTACAACGAAGGCGAGACGATCCGGTTGCGGCCGGTGTAAGAGGAGAGGAGAGCCAGAATCGGGAGGCATAGAGTGAGCGGATTTGATATGCGAAGTAATGAACGGGAGTGCATCGCCCGGTGGGAGCATGCATTTGAAGCCGATCCGGATGAGAGAGAGAAGTATTATCTGACCGTGGCATACCCCTATCCAAGCGGGGCGATGCACGTCGGGCACGGGCGGACCTACATCGTCCCGGATGTCATCGCCCGGTACCAGCGGATGCGGGGGAGGGCGGTCCTCTTCCCGATGGCGTTTCACGTCACCGGCACCCCGGTGATCGGTATATCGAAGCGGATCGCAAACGGCGATGTGCAGACGATCGGGCTCTACCGCGACCTTTACCGGGTGCCGCAGGATATCCTCGACCGGTTCGTCAACCCGATGGAGATCGTCCGGTACTTCTCGGAAGATTACCAGCGAGTGATGCAGAAGTGCGGGCTCTCCATCTACTGGCGGCGGCGGTTCATCACCGTCGACCCCCCATACAGCCGGTTCATCGAGTGGCAGTATGGACACCTGCATGAGGATAAGCACGTCGTGAAGGGGGCTCACCCGGTCAAGTACTGTCCCCAGTGCGAGAATCCGGTCGGCGACCACGACCTCCTCGAAGGGGACAGGGCCGAGATCGTGAAGTTCACCCTGGTGGTCTTCCAGTGGGGCGATACCCGCATACCGTGCGCGACGCTCCGGCCGGAGACGATCTACGGTGTGACGAACCTCTGGGTGAACCCGGATGTCACCTACGTCCGGGCCATGATCGATGGCGATGCGTGGATCCTGAGTTCGGAGGCGGCAGGGAAACTCGCCCTGCAGGATCATGAGATCCTGGTGACCGGGGAGATCCCCGGAGACGAGCTCATCGATAAGGTAGTCTCCCACCCGCTCTGTGGCGATATCCCGATCCTCCCGGCAACGTTCGTGGACCCGGATATGGGAAGCGGGATCGTCATGAGCGTTCCTGCCCACGCGCCGTTCGACTACATCGCGCTCCGCGACCTGCAGGAACAGGGGCGGTACAGATCCATCCAGCCGGTTCCGCTCATATCAGTCGAGGGTTACGGCGAGATCCCGGCGAAGGATGCGGTCGAGCGGGCGGGGATCCGCGACCAGAACGACCTGGCGATGGAGGCGCTCACCCAGGAGGTCTACAACGCTGAGTTCTCCCGTGGGAAGGTCTTTGAGAAGTATGGCGGAAAGCCGGTCCGGGAGGCGAGGGACGATGTGGCGGCGCTGATGATGGACCGCTACGGCTCCATCCTGATGTACGACTTCGATAACCGGCAGGTGGTCTGCCGGTGCGGTGGCAGGGTCTACGTGAAGATCCTCCACGACCAGTGGTTCCTTGACTATGGCGACCCCTGCTGGAAGGAGCAGGTGAAGGTGCAGCTCGATGAGATGGCACTTGTCCCGCCGGAGGTCAGGAGTGAGTTCGACCGGACGGTCGACTGGCTGAAGGCCTGGGCCTGCACCCGCCGGGTGGGGCTCGGCACGAAGCTTCCCTGGGATCCGGCCTGGATCATCGAACCCCTCTCCGACTCGACGATCTACATGGCCTACTACACCATCGCTCACCACCTGAAAGCCATACCGGCGGAGAGTCTCACACCGGAGGTCTTCGATTACATCTTCTTCGGGGAGGGCGACCCGGAGACTGTTGATCGGGAGACTCTTGACCTGATCAGGGACGAGTTCCTCTACTGGTACCCCTACGATTATCGGTTCTCGGCAAAGGACCTGATATCAAACCACCTGACGTTCCAGCTCTTCCACCACCGGGCCATATTCCCGCCGGAGTTGCAACCGAGGGGGATGGTGGTCTTTGGCATGGGGCTCCTCAACGGCGCAAAGATGTCATCGAGCAAGGGGAACGTCTACCTGCTTGAGGATGCCGTGGAGGAGTTCGGCGCCGATACCGTCAGGATGTTCCTCGTCGGGAGTGCTGAGCCCTGGCAGGACTTTGACTGGCGCAATGAGCTGGTCGCGTCGACCCGGAAGCAGATCGAGCGGTTCCTGAATGTGGTCGAGGAGGCGAAGAGCGCGGAGGGAGCCTACACCATCGATGCCTGGCTTGCAAGCAGGCTCCAGCACCGTATCATGACGACGACTGCGGCGTTTGAGTCGTTCCAGACCCGGCAGGCCCTCCAGGAAGCATTCTTCGGCGTTGAGGCCGACCTGAAGTGGTACCGCCGCCGCCTGCCGGAGGGCGCGAGCGGTGGGGCGGTGCTCCAGGAGCTCTGCCGCACCTGGGTGCGGCTGCTCGCGCCCTTCATCCCCTTCACCTGCGAGGCGCTCTGGAGCGATCTCGGTGAGAATGGCATGGTCTCGCTCGCTCCCTGGCCGGAGGTGGACGAAGCACAGGTGAGCCCTGAGGTCGAGCTCGCCGAGGAGCTCCTGGAGAGGACGGTTGAGGATATCGAGTCGATCTTAAAGCTCATACCGCTTGAGCCAAAGGGTATCAGTCTCTTCGTCGCCCCTGCCTGGAAGGATGAGGTGTTTCGTATCGTCGCGGCCTCGAATGACAGGACGAGGGTTGTGCGGGAGGTCATGCAGGATGAGGGGATACGGAAGCGTGGCCGCGAGGCGACGGAGGCGACGAAGCAGATCACAAAGCTCGTGCTGAAACTGCCGCCGGATCTCGTGAAACAGCTCCAGGCGGTCTCTCTCGACGAGCAGGCGGTCCTCGAAGGAGCGCGGCAGTTCCTGGAGCACGAGTTCGGCGTGCCGGTGACGATCCAGGATGCGGGGGAGAGCGCACACCCGAAGGCGTCGGGAGCCCTGCCCTTCAAGCCGGCGATCGTGATCGAATAGAACTTCTTTTTTTTGAGGGGTCGGTTCGGCTGCCGGCCTCTTCCGGTGCTGCGAGGGCCCTCCCGTGAGAGGAAAGACTATTGAGTGCGCCGGTGCTCACCTCTACTGTAGCGCACAGGTGACCGGAGGCCTGACGGAAGGACGGTGGATGGTTTCTCTGGCGATGGAACAAGAGATGGAGTACGTCCTGATGATTGAGTCACGATGCGGCATACTTTGCAGTGAGTGCGAGTACCGGGAAGGGGTGGGGTGTGAGGGGTGCATGGCGATCAAAAAGCCGTTCTGGGGCGATGCCTGCCCGCTGAAGACCTGCTGTGAAGCGAAGGGACTGGAGCATTGCGGTTGCTGCGACGATTTTCCCTGCGAATTGCTCACAGCATTTGCGTTCGATGAGAGCCAGGGTGATGACGGGAGAAGGATCGAGCAATGCAGAGCATGGAGTCAGAGGGGTTGACCGTAGTGGGGCGCTCTCTCGCCTGAAATCGATCCCTCGCAGAAGAGAGCCGGGCCGGGGTGGTAAGACCGCACCGCCCTTCGTATGAACCCGGGTGAACCCTAAAAATCTGGTTGAGATAGCCCGCGCCAGGCCCGCCGCGCCGGGAGCCCCGAGGAGCGGGGAGACAACCGGGCAATAGCAGCCGGGATATACAAAAAATAGAGAGAGCCAGTTATGGGGCCCGCAAGAAGAAAAGGGGCCCGACTGGAGGGAGGTCGATCACTCGACCATCTTCTTTGCTTTCTTCGCCCGCTCTTTTGCCGTATACCCGGTCACCTGCTGGAGGTAGTCCCGGAACCGGCGATTGGTATCGATGATCGTCTCATCATCGGCGTCCTTATCCGCATCGGTATCGACGACAAGCGTCTTACCACCCTCGCCGGCCCAGACCTCGAGTCGCAGGAGTGCCCCGTAACTGATGGTGTAGTGGCCGTCCGTCGAGACGACGGGCTCAACGCCAAACTGGTCCCGGAGCCCCTGTACCATGGAATCTGTGAACTGCTTTGTGTATCCACGCTTGATCTGGTATTCCTGCATAATATTTTTAAGGAACATCCAGCTATGTTAAACTAATCCGAGAATGAGTGGTTGAACCCATGGACGATATAAAGGTCATATCGAAGGCGCTCGTCGGCGCCGAAAAAACGGTGCTGATCGGGTTTCCCGGTAGCGGACTCGTCGGGAGTATTGCCCTCCAGTACCTCGTCGAGCAGATGGAGTTTGAACAGATCGGGGCGATCACGAGCAAGTACTTCCCCCCGGTCACCCTCATGACGCGGGGCGTGATCAACGCACCCGTACGCCTCTATGAGAAGGACCACCTTGCCGCGATCATATCAGATGTTCCCATCCACCCGATGATCTGCTATGAAGTGGCAAACGGCATCCTGGACTGGCTCACCAAATTCGGCATCAGGGAAGTCACCACGATCGCAGGGATCATAACAAATGAGCCCGATAAGAGAGTCTTTGGGGTCGCAACCAGCAGGAGAGTCCTCGAACGGATCGAGGAGGAGACGATCGTCCTCCCGATGGGAAGTATATCCGGTATCGCGGCAAGCATCCTCACGGAGTGCAAGATCCGGGATATCCCGGGGATCGGGCTCCTCGGGGAGACGGTGAATACACCCGATCCGAGGTCTTCCGCAGCCACGATCGAGGTTTTAAACAAGATTTATGGTCTTGAACTGGATGTCCAGCCGTTACTTGAGCAGGCGGTGGAGATCGAGGCAGCTATGGCCCAGATCGCTGAACAGGTACAGGAGACCGAGGCCGCGCCCCGGAGAGAGCAGCTACCGATGTACGGGTGACAGTCATGAAGTGTGCAGCGTTAACGGGAATATCACCATCAATCATTGCAGAACTGAAAGGAGGTAAGGCCAGGACCCTCGAACTATACAGCGCCCACAACATCATCACATTGACCAGGGCCGCGCCGGGAGAGTGTATCTTTATGACCTGGGTCAACGAGGAAGATCTCGCAGCAGGAGATCCGGGGATCATGGTTGAACTCCTTGTACTCAGCATCAGCATGAAGAGAGTCGAGATCGTCAATCCACT
>JAAYND010000111.1 GCA_012521035.1 Methanomicrobiales archaeon | reverse complement strand
CTGGTGCGGGGTGACGCCGGTGGTTGATCTCTTCCTCGCCATGATGAAGGAGGAGTGGCGGATCCACTCGACGGTCTTTGGGGGGATCTGGTTCGGGCTCTTCCCCGCTGTGATCGCTGTCTTTGCGTTCATCGGGTCGCTCGCCCTCCCGATCTTCTCGGAGGCTGTCCCCTGCACCACGGTCGCACTCCTCGCGCTGATCTTCTTCCTGCTCGCGGGTGTTATGGTGGGATCGTTCGGTCTCATGGGCCGGGAGTTCATGAACCGCCGGTTCGGGCAGGCGAGCCTCATCGCCTACGCCTCCCGGAGCCTCCCGGTCTCTGAGCAGCGGATATTCGCCACGTTCCTCGTGAAGGATACCATCTACTATATACTGCTCTACGTCCTCCCCTTCACGGTCGGGTTTGCCGCAGCAACGCCTCTCATCTCCCTCGATCCCGGCTATATCCTGCTCGCATTCGTCTCCCTCACGCTTGCCTTCCTCATCGGGCTCTCTGCTGTCTGTTTTCTCTCGACCCTCTACGCGCGCTCGGTCGGGTTGCTTGCCGGGGCGCTCGTGGCGCTCGCGGTAATCGTGCTTGCAGCGCTCCCCCTCGGGGCGGCGACAGTCTTTCCCCCGTATTCTTTCCTCCTCGCTCCGGGCATAGAGCCGCTCGCACTCTCGCTCCTCTTCATACTCGTCCCGGCGACCGTATCGGTGCTCTTCGTCACCGCCGACTACCCCGACCGGACAAAGCGGTTCAGGAACAGCTTCGATCCCCTCGCGGATATGCTCCGGCCGCTCGGAAGCGAGCACTTCATCGCAAAAGATGCCCTCGACCTCCTCCGGAGCGAAGGTGGCGCCGGGAAGGTGGTCTTCTCGTTCCTCCTCCCCGTCGGGCTGATCTGGGCGTGCCTTGGGATCCTGGTCCGGTTCACCCCGGGGATCGATCCTCTCATGATATTTGCGGTTCTCCTCGGGGTGATATCAGCGACAATATACAACTGGCTGACCGAGTTTGACTCCTTCTCCTCCTACACATTCCTGCCGGTCGAGGTCTCGCGTGTGATCGATGGGAAGCTGAAGAGCTATGCCCTCCTCAGTCTCCTCCCCGTGGTGTTGATCGTGGTCGTGGCGGCGGCGAGCAGCGGGGCGGGCGCCATCCTCCCGGCCCTCGCCGTGTTCATGCCGGTCTCGGCCTACACCCTCGCGGTGACGGTCTACCTCACCGGCCTCCACCCTAACGTTATGCTCTACCACGCCGGAGTCTTCGCCCGCTACGTCCTCGCGACGAGCCCGGCCCTCCTCCTGATCATATTCGCCTCGATCATCGATCCCCGGTACGTGTACGGGAGCCTTCTCCTTCTTCTGCCGGCAGCGTTCCTCCTCCATCGGGGCCGCGGGAAGTGGCAGGCGTGGGAGATGCCGGGGTATTAGTGGATCAGTCGTCTGGTGCGAATCAGGCCTGTATTTGAGGAATTGCCCGGGATTAGCAGATAAAAAATCTCCATGAAATAAGTTGACCGATGCGCTGTCTTTGAAAAATATGCGAAGGCAATCCGGGGATAAGCCACCAGTTCCACCCGGTGATAGCTGGCGCCGTTACATGCATCACAATATTTATTGAAGCATACTGTCTTTCTAACAATGGAAGATGATTAATAAAAGGGAGAGAGCAGTCCTTTTCCTGATTGCTCAATGCGGGAAGATCTCAAAGATGAGACTGGTCGAACTGATGTTTTTGATCTCACAGGAGCGGGAGCTGTACAACTTTATTCCATATGAGTATGGTCCCTTTTCGTTTCAGCTCTACAGAGATCTGTCACATCTTGAAAATTCGGGGAATATCAGGATGGAGGATGAATTCGTTTATTTCAATGAAACTCCTTTCCCAAAGCCGGATTATTTCCTGCAGGTAATTATCACCTCCCACGTCCTGAAGTTCCAGGACTTCACAGATATGGAGATTGTCGATTACATCTATAGCAATTTCCCGGAATATACAATATCCAGTAAATTAAGGCCTAAAAATGATTGGATAGCCGGGCAGAGCGGGATCACCACAATTGGGTACGAGGGCAAGGATATCGACCAATTCTTCCAGGTGTTGATCGGCAATCAGATTACCCTGCTGGTTGATGTGAGGAGAAATGCATTCAGCAGAAAATATGGTTACTCTAAGGTAGCACTGTCAAGAAATCTACAGAGCATCGGGATTAGATATATCCATGTTCCTGAGCTCGGGATAGAGTCGAGCAGGAGGAAAGGTCTCTCTCAAAGTAATTACCAGGAACTTTTTAAGCAGTATTCTCGGGAACTGGAACACAAGGAAGACTTAATCGAAAAGATAAAGGCTCTTGGGCGTAAAGAAAGAATTGCTCTTATGTGCTTTGAGCGTGACGCGAATCATTGCCACAGAGGGGTTATTGCAGATAGGTTGCGCAAAGAAAGGTGGGAGATCGTTGACCTGTGAGATGGGAGAAGAAACGAGTCTGGATCATAGTAAAAACCTATCCTGAATACAGTCGAGGATCTCGAGACTGGGTTGCCTGTACAGCTGGACTTACCGAAGAAGGTGACTGGATTCGGTTGTACCCCATCCCAACGAAACATTACAGTGGCGAGAACAAAATTCGCAAGTTTGATCTTGTAGAGGTTGTCTGTCAGAAAGCAACATCCGAGAAATTGGGGAGGAAGGAGAGTTATAAAGTTAAAGAAGGCTCGGATATTACGATCATAGATCGCAGCCTGAGCACTGCTCAAACGGACAGGGTCTGGAAAGAGCGTAATAAGTTACTCCTTGAGAAAGTCGATCCTTCTTTAAGCTATCTTGGTAGTAGATACGAGGAAGATAAGACTTCGCTTGGGTTGATCAAGCCCCGGGAAGTTCTGGAATTTTATAATCGGAAAGATCTTCAAATTTACACCGATCCTGTTCAATACCAGCAGAGGATCAATGGCTCGAAAACTCCTGTGATTCAGGAAATTCCACGCATGTTTGCGTATCGCTTTAAGTGTTCTGATAGCTGCTCAATCTGTTCGAACGATTACCACGATATCTTATGCGAGGATTGGGAGCTGCTGGAAGCATATCGCAGATGGGGCACGGAGTATGGAGATGTCCAGACGCTATGGGAAAAACTGCACGACAGGTTTTACACATGGATGATGGAGGAGCGAGATCTCTATTTCGTTGTCGGCACGTATTCACTTTACCCCACATGGCTGATAATAGGGCTGTATTACCCTCCAAAAAAGATCGGACCAAAAGATCAAACGCTGGATAAATGGCTTTGAATCCGCCTGCCTTGCAGTTGACTGCATGGTCGCCGGCATAACAACGATTTTTGCTCTTGAAACCCCGCAGATCCGTGCGGCGATCTTCCGCTTGCCGGGGAGATTCACGAGGTTGCCTCATCCAGGATCTCCACCCGCCGCTTCGCATAATCCTCCCAGTGCGCCTCCAGAAACCCCCGCATCCCCCGGCCGGGCTGGTAGAGCGGGTATATCCGGCGAAATGCCGCCTCAGCGCCGGCGAGGCTCTCGCGTGGCAGGAGATCTGTGTATGCCACAAGGTAGAGAAACCCTATCACCGCCGACCGGGATATGCCAAACCCGCAGTGGACGAGCACCGGCCGGCCTCTCGCAAGGCAGCGGTGGATGAAGGAAAGAGCGGCGTCGATCGCCTCTTTCGGGACATCTTCCGGGTCTTTTGCGTCGATGAGGTTTAACATCAGCCGGTTCCCCCGCCGGGCGACGTAGCGCTCCGGGTGATCCTCCGGGACCGTCCCGACGGGCGAGTAGGTGACCGCCAGGGAGTGATAGGGGCTCGCCTGGGCGTGCACGACGCACCAGGTCTCGTGGGCACCTACAATGAGCTCGTAGTCCTCCTGCGTCCCGATATAGAGACTCTGGTAGATCTCGATCACGGCCCTCTCCCGGCCATATCAAGCGCATAAACCGCTGCGCCGAGGAGCGGGGCTCTCCCGTCGAGACTCGTGACGACGATCCGGGGGAGTGTGAGGAAGCGGTCGATGTAGGGTTCCGCGTGCTCGATCACGATCTCGCCGTAGTAGCGGGCGAGCGGCCCGTCGAGAACGATCACCTCAGGGTTGTAGGCGACGATGACCGTCGAGAGGCCACGGGCGTTCACCTGCCCGAGCACATCCATGAACGCGAGGGCGACCGGATCGTTCGCCCGTGCCGCCTCAAATATTGCGCGGGTGGAGAAGGTGTCAAAGGTCGTCTGCCGGATATCGTTCTCCTCCCGCCACACGGCGAAGAACCCCGGTATGGACTTCGCTGAGGCATACCCCTCCCAGTGACCCGGGTAGCCGCACCCGCATATGAGGTTGTAGCGGGTATCGACGAGGACGTGCCCGATCTCGCCGGCGTTCCCCTCCATCCCGAGCAGGAGGTGACCGTTTGCTACAACGCCACCGCCGATGCCGGTGGAGAGCGTGATGTAGACGACGTTATCCGAACCCCGGGCGCCCCCCGCCCAGCGCTCGCCGAGGACGCCGGCCCGGGCGTCGTTTATAAGGGTGACCGGGAGATCGAACCGATCCGTGAGCGGGCCGGTGATCTCCACGACCGGGAAGGCTATGTTCGGGGAGTGGGTGACCCACCCGCGGTCGATGTCGAGCGGTCCTGCCGATGCGACACCGATGGCCGCGACCTCCTCTCCACCGGGGGTATCGAGGAGCTCCTCTATGCCGGCCATTATCGCGGCGGTGATCACCTCTCCCGATGGTCCGCTCGTCGGTGTGCTCATGGTCGCGTGGGCGAGGATCTTTGCATCTTCGCCGACCAGGGCGGTGCGGAGGTTGGTCCCGCCGAGGTCGACGGCAATCACGGTTGTCATCTCTCTCCTCGCATTACGCGGCAACCGGCATAAACCTACGCCACCCGGGAGCGAAGCCAGAGTTTATATCCCGGTCGGGCCAATATTTAGGTTAACCTAAATAAGGATCATTATCACTATGGAGAAGACGTTACTTGATCTGAGACCGGGTATGTGTGGAACCGTCACCCGGTTTGCCGGTGCACCCGGCTTTATGCAGAAACTCAGGACCATCGGTATCCGGGAGGGCAAGACCCTCACCGTCGTTGCCCGTCACCCCCTCAGCGGACCGGTTGTGGTCGGGATCGGTGGTCGGGAAGTGACGCTCGGCCGGGGGATGGCCCAGAGGATCATGGTGGACGTGACTTCGTGAAGACCGTCGTCCTGATGGGCAACCCGAACGTCGGGAAGAGCGGGGTCTTCTCGCGCCTGACCGGCACCCGGGTCATAATATCCAACTACCCCGGAACCACCGTCGACGTCTCCCGGGGGGTGACGCGCCTCCTGGAGAGCGATGTCGAGGTGATCGATGCGCCCGGAACCTATTCTCTCTCTCCCACATGCCCGGTCGAGGAGGTCGCCGCCGGGATCCTTGAGGATGCCGATCTCGTCATCAACGTCGTCGACTCGACGAACCTTGAGAGGAACCTCTACCTGACCCTTGAGATCCTTGAGCGCGGTATACCGGTGGCGGTTGCGCTCAACCTCTGGGACGAGGCCGGCCACCAGGGGATCACGATCGATGTCGAGGCCCTTGAACGGCTCCTCGGGGTGCCGGTCGTCCCGACCGTGGGCCTCGCCGGGCAGGGGATACGGGAGCTCGTGGAGCGGCTCGACGAGGCCCGGCCTTCGGAGACGATCCGGCCCATGAGCGAGGAAGAGCGGTGGGCAACGGTCGGCCGGATAACCGGTGAGGTCCAGACGATCGCGCACCGCCACCACACCCTCCGCGACCGGATTGCGGAGGCGAGCATCAAGCCGGCGAGCGGCCTCATCATAGCGTTCGGTGTCATGGCCGTCACGTTCCTTGCGGTCGTCGCTATAGGCGAAGGGCTGGCTGAATATATCCTCGAACCGCTCTTCGACCTCTACACGCCGTTTGCCATGCAGCTCAGCGAGTTCCTCGGGCCCGGCATCCTGCACGACATACTGATCGGGCACCTCATCGACGGCGAGATCGACTACGAGCAGGCGATGGGTCTCCTCACGACAGGACTCTTCGTCCCGTTCGCGATGATCCTCCCCTACATCGTGGCGTTCTACCTCATGCTCTCGATCCTTGAGGATACCGGCTACCTCCCGAGGCTTGCGACGCTCGTGGATACATTCTTCCACCGGCTCGGTATGCACGGCCACGGTATCATATCGGTCTTCCTCGGTCTTGGGTGTAACGTGCCGGGGGCGCTCGCTACCCGGGTGCTTGAGACGAAGAAACAGCGGTTCATCGCCGCCACATTGATGTCGATATCGGTCCCCTGTATGGCCCAGATAGCGATGGTGTTCGGCGTGCTCGGGCCGTTTGGTATGCACTATATTGTCATGGTCTTTGCAACTCTCATGGCGGTCTACATCGTCGTCGGGCTCATACTGAGCCGGGTGATCCCCGGTGAGTGCCCTGAGATATTCCTTGAGATCCCGCCTTACCGGATGCCGAACGCCCGTGTCACCGCCTCAAAGACCTGGATGCGGGTGCGGGGGTTCGTCGGTGAGGCTATCCCCTACCTCTTCCTCGGTATACTGCTCGTGAACCTGCTCTACACAGCCGGGTTCCTCGGGTGGCTGGCGAGGGTGTTTGCGCCCCTGATGGAGGTCTGGCTCGGTCTCCCGGCAGAGGCCACCGCCGCCCTCCTGGTCGGGTTCCTCAGGAAGGATCTCGCTGTCGGTATGCTCGTGCCGCTCGGCATGACACCGGTGCAGCTCGTCATAGCGGTGACGATGCTCTCGATCTACTTCCCCTGTGTGGCGACGTTCGTGGTCCTTCTCAAGGAGCTCGGGGCGCGGGGGATGGCCGCCGCCGTCGGGGTTATGGTGACGACGGCGCTCATCGTCGGAGGTCTGCTCCGGATGGTGTTGATAGGATTTTAAGATGCGCAGAAAGACAAAAGAAGAGTATATCGAGATCATATGTCTGCTTGAGCGGGAGCAGGGGCGTGCCCAGACCGGCATGATCGCGGAAGCTATCGACGTAAAGCCGCCATCTGTCACCGAGGTGCTCAGGAAACTGGAGGAGAAGGGACTCATCGTCTACGAACCCTACGTGGGCGCGACGCTGACAGAGGCGGGGTTTGAGATGGCCCGCGATCTCTGGCAGCGGCACAGGACGTTTGCGGATCTGCTCAGGCTCCTCGGCGTCGATCGCAGGGTTGCCGAGGCCGACGCCTGCCAGTTTGAGCACCACGTGAGCCCCGAGACGCTTGAGTATCTCAAGCTCTTCCTTGAGTTTCTCCGGGAGAGCCCCGAAGGCCGGCGGTGCCTTGAGGATTTCGAGGCGTTTCGGAAGCAGCGGGGGTAATACCCCTATATCTCCTCTCCCACCACCAGACAGGGATACTTCTCCCGGGGATACCTGCCCTGGACTCTTTCGCGGACGAACTTCTCCCGGGACCGGGCCGCGATCAGGTCTTCGTAGACCTCTTTTGTGACGCCGGCGTAGCGGTAGGCGTCCCCGCCCTCGCATATGACGAGCAGCGATCGTGTTGTGGGGTCGTAGCCGATGGACGTGATGCCGGGGGATCTCTGTTGAGGCATGGGCGGGGTTGTGGTCGGCGGTGGTGATAGTGGTTGCGGCCGGCCGGGGGTCGCCCTCCTGTCGGTGCCGATCCCGTGGATAACTTCGAATTATTTCGCAGTTACGGCAATCTACTTACGCTTTGCGAAAGAATATACCGCGTTGATACGTATGAGGGGACACGAGAGTTATCCGGCAATCCTCCTCGTCCTCATCGGAGCGATTGTGGTGTGCGGCTGCATCGCTACCGATGGGGATGATGATCGCATATCTGCCAACGGCACGGTTACCTACGTCGACCTTGAGGGCGGGTTCTACGGCATCGTCACCGATGACGGGGAGCGCTACCTCCCCGATGATCTCCCGGCCGGGTACCGGATCGACGGTCTCCCGGTGCGATTCAGTGCGGATCTGAAAGAGGATACCGCAGGGATCCAGCAATGGGGAACGCCGATAGCGATCCGGGATATCGAGCCTGTCTGCGGCGCCCGGGTCATCGCTGCAACCGGCACGGTCACCCATGTCGATCTTGAGGGTGGGTTCTATGGTATCGTCGCCGATGATGGGGAGCGGTACCTCCCGATGGATCTCGACGAGGCCTGGCTCATCGATGGTGAGCGCGTGACGTTCGCGGCCAGAATCCTGGACGGCGTCATGACCATCCAGCAGTGGGGAACGCCGGTCGAGATCGTCGCGATCGATAGGATCGGGAATGCGACGTTCATCGCTGCAAGCGGCACGGTCTCCTACATCAACCTTGAGGGTGGGTTCTACGGGATCATCGCTGATGGCGGGGAGCATTACCTCCCGATCGGGCTTGAGGGCCGCTACCATGTCGACGGGATGCGACTCACATTCGCCGGCAGAATCGTGCCCGATGCTGTCACCATCCAGCAGTGGGGGACGCCGATCGAGATCCTCGATATCCCGTGGACATGCCCCCGGCGCGGCCTCGGCGGTGGTGTCGGTCTCGCAAACCCGGCCGCGGTCTGGTGCGCCGAGCAGGGGCATACCTACGAGATCCGGAAGAACCCTGACGGAAGCGAGTATGGTGTCTGTATATTTGCAAACGGCACCGAGATCGATGCGTGGGACTACTACCGGCAGACCCACTGACACCATTTTTGAAAAACCGATCGTTTTT
>JAAYND010000325.1 GCA_012521035.1 Methanomicrobiales archaeon | reverse complement strand
GCGCCGTCGAGGAGATATTCACCGCCGTAGTGGTTGCACCCGGCGCTCCCGGTGATCTTGCTGTCATCCGTGAACTTCGCGGTGATGGTCGTGCCCGTGATCACCGAGGAGATTGCATCTCTCCCGGCGCTGTAGCTGTCGAGAACCCAGTCGGTCCCGATAAGCGGGAGATCAGGAACCTCGGCGGCCCGGTCAAAGACCAGCAGGTCGGCACCCTCCTTATCTGAGAGGATCAGTCGATCCCCTTCCACCCGGTAGGAGGAGACGTCTGTGAGGAGGCTGAGATAGCGGTCTTCCTGGTCCATGAGGCCTTCCGGCTCGCCGCAGTACATGTCAGTCCTTACGGCAGACTTGATGGTGATGTCTGCGCCGTTCCGTGTGTAGTCGGCGCTGTAGTGATTGCACCCAGCCAACCCGCTGACTCGGATGCCGTCAGCGTCAAAGAGTGTCGTGACCGTCGTGCCGGTGATGATCGGGGCCATGGATCCCCCCTCGTCGATGAGGCTTGTGAGCGTCCAGGACGACCCTGCGAGATCTATGGGCATTCCCCTCACAAAGGTGAGTACTGGAGCGCCGGAGGCGTCGATGATCTCCAGTCGATCGTTCTCGATCTGACACTCTGCCGCTGAGGCGAGGAGCTCAAGGAACCGTGCCTCCTGCTCCATGAGTCCCTCCGGTTCGCTGCAATACATCTTCGTACTGATGGGCGGCGATATCGAGAGCGCCGTGCCATCGAGGTGGTAGTCACTGCCATACTGGTTACACCCGGCAGATCCCACGACCGTTCCATCGTCGTCGAACCGGGCTGTGACCTCAGATTCCGGCAGAGCTGGTATGAGCGTGCCGTTATCAGCGAGGTAGGTGTCCAGGGACCAGGAGACTCCGGTAAGCCCAGCGGCTGTGCCGGGCGTTGAGGTGCCTGCCGTGCACCCTGCAGTGACGATGCACGCCACGACTATGACGAGCAGCACCGCCCCTGCGAGGATGCCCCTGTTCGTTCTTCTACTCGGTGCCATACACCAGTGTATAGGCGGGATTGGTTGATAAAGAGATGGTAAACTACGAAAAAAATTGAACCTATACATCCTCGGTTCAGTAAATTGAGGATTTATTGGGCCTATTTAATCCCAGGGGGATCACGCCTCAATCTGTCAACTGTGCTGATTCAATCCTATCTGTGCCCCCAAGCCGCATGGAGTTCGAGCGCCCGGTCATAGCACTCGATCGCCTCTTCAGAACGATCGAGGGCGCAGAGGGCGAGGAGCTTGTGGCACCATATGCCCGCATTCATCGGATCGAGCTTGAGTGACTCATCCAGCACCGCGAGTGCACCTGAATAATCTCCGTCCTTCAGTAGCATAGTGGCATCATCCAGCTTGCTGTCAGATTTCTTCCTGGATCGCCCCATTACAAAACCACACCCTCCCAGCACCTGCCACCCTGTTCCGGCGCATCACAGCGCGAATATCTCCAGTTCTAGCCCATGGTGGTTGTCATACCGCCCGGGGTCTTCATCGAAGGAGTTGCACCTGCTGATCTCTTCTCAGATAGTCTCTTACGCCTGAGCGATAAATTCGATCCCGCTCGACCATGATCCGCTCCAGGATACCCGCCCCTCTCCTCATGTCCCCTCATTTGGGTATACGGAGGACAATCATCTTGAAACTTACTATGCAGAGAAAGCTCCCTGGCTCTTATTTTGCGAACCCTGCCGCGAGGAAGGGTTCAAGGGGAGGTACCAGGCGCACTTGAGGTTGAGATATTGCCAGCGGGGCCACGGTCGGGTAGATCTATTGAGTGAGCCCGGGGATAACCTCCGAGTGAGACATTATGCTCTCCTGCCCATGAGCAGAACATATACACGTTTCTTTACGCTCCCGGATACGTATCGAAGATCACCTCTCCGGCACTCTTCCCCCAGAAATCCCAAACCGGCGCCTTTAAACCCCCTGAAAGGGTAACAACCTCTACCAAGAGGCGATCAGATGGTCAGGTTCCTGCACACAGCCGACTGGCAGATCGGCATGAAGGCGGCCCACACCGGGGAGAAAGCGAAAACTGTCAGGCAGAAGAGATTCGAGACGGCTAACCATATCGTTGAACTCGCAGAAGAGAAGGATGTCGACTTCGTGATTCTCGCCGGAGATACATTTGAAGATCACAATGTGGATGATGTCGCCGTGAAGCGGACGGTCGACACACTCAACCGGCTCGACCCGATCCCGGTCTACATCCTGCCGGGCAACCACGACCCCATGGTCCCGGGCGGCATATGGGATAGGACCAGCTGGAAGTGGATCGAGTCACATGTTGCCCTGCTCCGGGAGCAACAGGAATATTGTCACGGAGGTGATGTCGTCCTCTACGCATGCCCCCTCGCCCAGAAACAGAGCAACCGTGATCCAACCGCCTGGATCCCGGACCGTGCGGATGGAGACGACCGGATCCGCATCGGCATCGCTCACGGATCCCTGGAGTTCTGGCCCGATCTTAACTTTCCCATACCCGTAGATCGCCCGGAGCAGAGCGGGCTTGATTATCTCGCGCTCGGGGATTGGCACGGTTATCTAGTCTCTGGGAGATCAGCATACCCGGGCACAATGGAGCCCACCAGTTTCAGTGAGAAAGATCCTGGCAACGTGCTCATCGTCGAGATCGATGAGGCTCACGCCGATCCACGGATTGATGTCTGTTCTGTCAACCTCCTCGACTGGATTAACCTTGAACCGGAGATCTCCACGACGGATGATGTCGAGGCGTTCAATAGAACCATACAAGATCTGGGACCGCTGGCATCAGTCCTCCTCAGAATCTCACCGGATCTCAGTGGATGTGCCGATGATGGGGTTCTGAAGCATCTTGAGACGCTCCGGGATGAGATCCGGGAGGACGCGCTCTTCCTGGATTGGACCGACCCTGTTGATCAGCCCATCGCAAGTGAAGGGGCGGATCAGATCCCCGACGGAATACTCTATGAGATCGATGAGGCCCTCGCCACCATCCTTGATGGCCGTATACCCAAAGGGTCCGGGCATCAATTCGCAGACCGGGATCCTGAAGTTGTCAGGGCAGCGCGATTACTCCTCCATCGCATCACCGGGGGGTGGTCAACATGATCATCGAAGAGATCGCTATTCAGAACTGGCGCAGCTATCGCGAACCGCATACCTTCCGGTTCGATGAGGGATTCAATCTCCTCGTCGGCCGGAACGAGTCCGGAAAGTCGACCCTGTTCGAAGCCTTCACCCGTGTTCTCTTCGACCGACACAACTCACGGGCCGAAGATATCCGGCAGATTCAACCGCTGGAAAGCTCGCTCGGCCCGGAGGCGACGATCATCTTTTTGGCGAACGGCACCAGGTATAGGGTCCGGAAACGTTTCCTCCAGATGCCTCTTGCCGAGCTCTCAACCTGGCGGAAAGATCGATGGGAACTCGATCACGAAGGAGATCTGGCTGATAATGCCGTACGGGAGATACTCCGGGGAGAGAGGCCCGGGAGGTCGTCACAACCTGAGCATCGGGGGCTCTGCCAGGCGCTCTGGTATCTCCAGAGCGACGACCCACTTCCCGAAGAAGTATGGGCAGACGGGGTGAAGGAAGGGCTCTCGGGTATTGTCTCGCTGGTTGCCAGGTCCCCGGAAGAGGATCGGATACTCAAGAGTATTGAGGATATGTATAGTGCGATCTATACTCCAAAAACCGGTGAAATCAGTTCCAGAAGTGATCTTGCTCTCCTCCGGAAGGAGATCCAGGATCTCGACGAAGAACTGCAGACACTCTATAAACGAGACAGGGATGTGGAGGAGCTTCGCCTGGAATTAGAGAGTTTTACTGTGGAGCAACGGCAAAAAGAAGCTGCCCTCAAAGATACCCGTGCTGAGGTTGCTGATCTTAAGCAGAGACTCAAAGAAGGGGCCGCCCTCGAGGATGAGAAGAACCAGAAAGAAAAGGATGTGCAACAGACTGAAACAGCCAGAGGGAAGGTCACAGATGATCTTGGCGCGATAGACCGGCGTAGAAAGAAGATTGACGAGATGGTCAAGGATATCGACGATGCACAGCGTGAAGCAAACGATCTTCAGGCTGAAGTGCACATGGAGCTGAGGGTTGCTGAGAGACATCACGGTACCTGGAAGAACACCCATGAACCCAAACTGCGGCAGGTGGAGACGGAACTCGATACCCTTCAGGCGATAGAGCGGATCCGGCGGTTTGAAGAGCAGGCGGTGGACATTCAGGAAAGAATCGACCACATCAAGGCCACCGAGAAGGAGCTCCGGGACCAGGAGTACATCCTCTCAACAACGCCTCTACCGACGAAGAGAGACCTCACGACATATCAGAAGAAGAAACTGGAACTGGCTACCCTCCAGGGCCAGGTTGAGCAGGCCGCTATCCGTATCGGGTTCGATCTCCAGGCCAAGGATGCGCAGATCACCGTGGATCCAGCTGTGGAGTATCTCGCTGAGGATGAAGAGTACCTCGTTCTCGGGCCGACGACGTTCACGGTCAGAGGCCTTGGAACAGTCCACGTGCGGGGCGGCGGGTCGTCGCTTGAAGATCTGCAGATGAAGACGCAATCTCTCTCCGCTGATGTTGCGTCGCTCTTTGAACGGTTCGGTGTTACGGAGGAACAGGAACTCTATGATCTCCAGCAGCGGCGCCAGGAACTTGAGCTCGTGATCAGGCAGCTCAAAGCTACCCTCAAAGACCTCACCTCTGAAGAAGAGCCCGAGCAACTCCGGGCGGAGCTCACCCGACTCCAACAAAAGATTACGACCGAGAAGACCAGGATCGGCGCAACCCCTCCCGGGATACAGGATCTCTCGAGCGATGCTCTCAGAGAAAAGTCTGAGACCCTCAGCAAGAGGAAGAAAGAACTTACCGAAACGATTGCTTATGAGCAGGAAAAGGAGGTCGAGGCTCGAGCTGCCCACGAAGAGAGAGCCCGGAGTGCCCAAGAAGCATCCAACCGTCTGAGCGAACTCCGCGCGCAGGTGGGAACACTTGAGCGAGAGAATGCTGAGGTGTTGCGGTCCTATGGCACCTATGAGCGCCTGCGGGAGATGCTCATGAAAGAGACTGCAGCACTCAATCGAGCAAAAGAGGATCTTGCAGCGCTCCTAAACGAGTACAGGATACAAGTTGAAGAGCCGAAGGAGCAGTACGAAGCAGCCCGGGAGGCTCTCAAAGGCATCGAAGAGCAGATGCAGTCTGTCCGGGAAAAGATCGTAGCAAGAGAAGCCCGGGTCGAGGAAGCTGTATCCAAGGACTTCTACTCCAGAATCGGGGATCTGGAGGCATCACTCGATCTCAAGAGACGCAAGCTCACTCAGGTCACCCGGCAGGCTGAAGCCGTGAAACTCCTGCACGATATGACACAGGCATTCAAGAAACATCAATCCACGGCGTTCTCCGGGCCGGTGGCTGATCTCGTGAGTCGTTGGCTTGTGGTACTCACCAGCGGGTCGTATGATTCGGTTCAGATGGATGAGAATCTCCTCCCGGTTGGAGTTTCAAATCCCCGGTATGATGAGACGTTCCCCCTGAAATGCCTGAGTTACGGGACCCACGAACAGGTCATCGTCCTCCTGCGCCTCGCGATGGGCGCTCTCTTAAGCAAAGATGAGCGCAACCTCATCGTCATCGATGACCGGTTGGTGAATGCCGACCCCCTCCGGATGCGACGCCTCTGCCAGATCCTTGAGGAGGTTTCAGCGGATCACTGTCAGGTCATCATCGCTACCTGTAACGATACACCGTATGCCGGGGTTCGGGGGAAGGTGATCCTGGTACCGGGGGATGGAGCAATGGATGAATGACCGTTCAGGTATGTGCTAGTGCATCATGTCACCGTATCTTCAAAGATTTTGACGAGATGGAACGCCAACAGGTACACGTAATGTGGATAGTAGTCCGGCTTTGCGAGATCTCCCTCTCCTTTCAATGTGCCGGCCTCTGGCCTCCTCCCCAGCCCCGGGGGGCGGGGGCAGTCGTGGCGATACCTGAGGAGGGCCGTATCCGGGAGAGGAAACCCACGCGATGGCTCCCTCTTCAGGCCCTCCCCATACCCTGGACCGTGGGAGGTATCGCCTCTGGGGGAGGGGCAGACAGGGGAGGGGGCAAAAAGCCCCCTCCCCTGTCTGCTTTCAATATGACGGTAAAGGGCGCGAAGAGGGGCAAACACCCCTGAGGATCTCCGAATTTTAGATGACAACGAGCACTAGGCCGACGAACGACAGGATCCGGGAATCGCAAACGATGGCTCCCTCAGGCAGAAACATCGGTTGAATGGACATGTCGCGTTTGTATGCTTCTATAGTCTTCGAGATCGCCCGGATCGTCAACTGTGCCGAAAGTCCGTACTGTCGCACAATGTCCCTCCCGAGAGAGGGATGAAAGATGGGGTGGAACACTGTACTGCCGGAAGAACCCTGATCAGTACCTGCTGGTCAGAACCTCAAGCTCTTCCCGGATAGCCCGGCGGACCATCTCTTCGATGGCGTTGTAGTCCCGTTTTGCCTTCTCGTGTTTCGCGATCGCCTCTTCCATCTTCATGACGCCGAGGGAGAGGTTCTTCCCGTACTTCAGGGCGACTTCCAGTGCTTCTTCGTTGATCCGGACCACTCTGGACATCTCATGAGGGTTTTCCCGCATCTGATATATGCGTTACAGTTTGTTACAGAAGGGCCGGATGTGTTACAATCTCGTTACACTGCCCAGAGATCTGTAACATTTAGTTACAGGTCCGCGGCGGCACCGTTCTGCCGCAACCGCAGAGGGTGTTTCGAGAGAGAAGGGAGTGCGGCCGGTCGGGGTCGCAGGGCACCGGCAGTCAGGCTCGCCCGCAGAGCTCCGTGATCCGCCTGAGGTGATCGAGAGGCGCATCCTCAAACTCGGCCGATGTCATACGCCACTCCCAGTTTCCTTCCGTCGTTGAGGGATAATTCATCCTCGCTTCCGCCCCAAGGCCGAGGATATCCTGCATCGGTATGATGCTTATCCGGGCGACCGACCGCATCGCAAGGAGGACGAGTTCCCGCGAGATCTCATCTGCCGTCACCCCCCGCCCGATATAGGCAAAGAGTCGTTGCTTATCCTCCCAGGACGCCTCCTCCTCAAACCATCCCCGCGCCGTGTTGTTGTCATGCGTTCCCGTGTAGCATACGAGGTTTGGAACATAGTTATGGGGG
>JAAYND010000110.1 GCA_012521035.1 Methanomicrobiales archaeon | reverse complement strand
TGAGATTTGTATGGTATTACCTCGACTATCTGGATCACTCACAGCCGCGCTGCTTGCAGCGCTCATTGTGCTCATGCTCGCCGCCGGATGCACCGGCACCGAATCTCCATCGCCCCCCGCACAGGGTGGGCAGACGACCGCGGTCACCGACGGACTGGGCCGGACGGTTACCGTCCCCACATCCCCTGAGAGCGTCGTCTGCTCAGGTTCAGGGTGTCTCCGCTACCTCGTCTACCTGCAGGGCCAGGATCTTGTCATCGGTGTTGATGATATCGAGAAGAGGGAGAGTGTGATAGAGGGACGCCCCTACGCCCTCGCTCATAGGGCGAAGTTCAGGACTCTCCCGCTGATCGGCGAATTCAGGGGTAAGGACGACCCCGAGAAGATCATCAGTGTCTCCCCAGACGTTGTCTTCAAGGCCTGCGTAACCGGAGCATCCTACGGAGCGGATGTCACTGAGGCCGATAAACTCCAGGCACAGACCGGAATACCGGTCGTGGCCTTCCCTTACGGATCGCTCCGGAGCGATCTCGAGAAGGACGAGATGTACACCGCTCTCCGCGTGATGGGCGAGGTCGCCGGGAAGAAGGACCGCGCTGAAGAGGTGATCGCCTACATTGAGGATACGATGGCTGACCTTGAGCGCCGGACCGGCGACATCCCCACATCAGAACAGAAAGAGGTCTACGTCGGTGGGGTTTCCCAGTCGGGCGCTCACGGGATCATATCGACTGAGCCGGCCTATCCACCGTTCCTCTGGGTGCACGCGAAGAACGTCGCAGCCGGACTCGGCATAGATCACGCCGATGTCGCAAAAGAGGCACTCGTCGACTGGGATCCTGAGTATATATTCATCGACCTCGGCACCCTCCAGATCGACGGGGGTGGGGCGATCGGGGAGCTAAAGACCGAGACTGCCCTGAAGGGTCTCACGGCTGCAAAGGAGGGGCGGGTCTACGGAGTTCTCTCATATAACGCCTACTACACAAACTATGAGATCGTGCTCGCCAACGCCTACTTCATCGGGAAGATCCTGTATCCCGATCGGTTCGCCGACATCGAACCGGTGGAGAAGGCAAACGAGATCTACGCCTTCTTCGTTGGAAAACCCGTCTTCAACGAACTGAACAGTCAGTACGGCAACCTCGGATTTACGAAAATTTCGTTATGATATCCGCTGGAAGAAATAATATCAGAAAAACCCCGGACAAAAGATAGGGGAGCAAAGAGATACACTTTGCAGATGGGGGCGTCCCCGAAGATTGCCGGGAGGTGCATGCGGCAGACGTCCCTCCGGATCTTCATAGGGAAATCTCCCTCCCCTTCTTTCCTCCTGATCGTATCCACCAGCCGGCATCTCCGCCAATTGCCTGATCCTGAAGATAAGGGCATCTGGATCCCCGGACTCAACACGTGGGGATGGGTTTGCGAGGAATCATCAGGGCGTATGCGTACGTATTACGAAATATTATTCTGTCGCATTTAGTCGATCTTTTTTCGGCAAGTATAATAATTCATGCTACACTAATCGATATCGGTATGACATCACTTCGACTACCAGGAACACTCACGGCCGCGCTGCTTGCGGCCCTCATTGTGCTCATGCTCGCCGCCGGATGCACCGGCGCCGAATCAACCGGGACTCAGGGCGACGCCCGGACGGTAACGATCACTGATGGGTTCGACCGGACTGTCACCATTCCCGCATCCCCTGAGAGCGTCGTCTGCTCGGGTTCAGGGTGCCTCCGCTACCTCGTCTACCTGCAGGGTCAGGATCTCGTCATCGGTGTCGATGATATCGAGAAGAGGGATAGCGCGGTAGAAGGCCGTCCATATTACCTCGCCCACGGGGCGAAGTTCAAGCCCCTCCCGCTGATCGGTGAGTTCAGGGGGAAGGACGACCCTGAGAAGATCATCAGTGTCTCCCCCGATGTTGTCTTCAAGACGGGTGCGACCGGGACGGCATTCGGGACAAGTGCCGACGAAGCCAATAAACTTCAGGCAAAGACCGGCATCCCGGTCGTGGCCTTCCCCTACGGCTCACTCCGGGATGAGACCGAGAAGGCCGAGATGTACACCGGTCTCCGCGTGATGGGCAGGGTCATCGGGAAGCAGGACCGCGCCGAAGAGGTGATCACCTACATCGAGGATACGATGGCCGACCTTGAGCGCCGGACGGGTGATATACCCGAGGCCGAACAGAAGACTGCCTACGTCGGTGGGGTTTCCTATGCGGGCGCTCACGGGATCATATCGACTGAGCCGGCCTACCCGCCGTTCCTCTGGGTGCACGCGAAGAGTGTCGCAGCCGGTCTCGGCACGGCTCACGCCGACGTCGCAAAAGAGGCACTCGTCGACTGGGATCCCGAGTATATATTTGTCGATCTCGGCACCCTCCAGCTCGATGGTAAAGGGGCGGTCGGGGAGCTGAAGACCGAGACTGCCCTGAAGGGTCTCACCGCGGTGAAGGAGGGGCAGGTATACGGTGTCCTCCCGTACAACTACTACTCAGCGAACTACGAGGTCATACTCGGCAACGCCTACTTCGTCGGAAAGACCCTCTACCCTGACCGGTTCGCCGACGTCGACCCGGTGCAGAAGGCGAACGAGATCTACGCTTTCTTCGTTGGAAAACCGGTCTTCGCCGAGTTAAACGGCCAGCACGAGAACCTCGGATTCACAAAGATCGCGCTGTAAGTATGGTAGAGTAGAACAGAGAGAGGAGAGTGAAGAGATGCAGTTTGCAGATGGGGCCATCCCCGA
>JAAYND010000109.1 GCA_012521035.1 Methanomicrobiales archaeon | reverse complement strand
GGCAGGATGTCTATGGCAGCGCTCGGCTCAATCGTGGGCATTGCACCGTCGACAGTATTCAAGAGGATCGAGAAACTGAAGAGAGCCGGTATCCTTGAGCGGTTCACGATCGTCATCAACCAGAAATGTTTTGAACACACCCTGATCGCGTTTCTGAACATCAGGGTCCACCCTGAAGACAAGGCAGAGGTTGAGGGATTTATGCGGGATCTTCCAGGTATCCTTGAAGTCTATGAGGTGCTGGAACCGGGAGATTTCTTCGCCAAGGTCAGGGTGCAGAATATCACAGAGTTGAAGCGAAGCGTGCTCATACCCCTCTCGAGCCTTCCGGGTGTGAGAGACATTCAGACGATCATATCGGTGAGAAAGATCAAGGAACAGAGTTAGGTGGGACCGAATGCAGGTAGAGATCGTGCAACAGATGCTTGGGATTGTGACGTTCCTTATAGGGGCGCTTCTCATTGCAATCATCTTCAATGCTTACCGGATAGTCAGGCAACAGACATTGCTACTCTTCATCTACGGACTCTTCACACTGATCGTGGGAATCACGTTTGCAGATCTCGTGAGTATATTCATGTTTGATGAGTTCATCATCACCTGGTCAGCGGTCTTCTCCCGTATCATAGTGATCCTCGGTCTCTGTGTGATGACATATGGTGTCCTGAGAGGGTGAGATGCGAACCGGTACTTCATTTGCCCGGAACTGGCAACTAATAAAGGTCGCCCGATCTCTGCGGCAGCATGACGTAGCCGGACCACTGATACAGAGACTCCTCAAAGATGCCTCCCCGGATCTCGAGGAGCAGATTGCTGCTATCGCAGGGCAGCTTGGTGAAGAAGATGGACTGGCGCTTCGCGCCCGCAGTGAGGCGGGGTTCGATGCCCCGACACTGATGGAGGGGCTCCTTCTGATGTGGGGGATCCCCTGCGAGTCAAGGGAGGAACACGGGGAGGGTATCACGATCACCCTCCTCTGTGATGGGACGGCGATCAGGGAGGTCTTCGCAGATGAACGGGTGGCGGCACCCTACCTCGCCAGTTATTCCCGGGCGCTCCAGCAGGATGCGGCGTTTGAGCGCGGCGCCGACGGCAGGATGATAATCCGGTTCCCTCCCCCGGGATAACGGGATATCCACTCTTGCGTTGCAGTTTTTGATGCAGGTCGCGATCTCACCCTCAGGAGCGCGGAAGAGGATGGCAATCGTGAGGTGAGTGCTACATCGGGATGGTATGTGCAGGTTGCCCTATCCGGAATCTTTTTGCCAATCTTTATCCGCAAAAAGAACTATCCATTTACTTGTATGGAATGAGGGGACGGAACGGGAAGACTCTTTTTCGTAAACGAGGGGCAGCTCACCTGAAACGTCTCATCGTCAGGAGGTGTCTATGAGACCAGAAGTTACACGAACGTGCCAGAGTTGCGGAATGCCGATGAATCTGGAGGGTGATTTTGGAACGGAAGCAGACGGTGCACTCTCAAACGACTACTGCACTCACTGCTATCAGAATGGTGCCTTTACCGCACCCGAGATCACCATCGAGGAGATGGCAAAGATCTGCGGTGCGATCATATCGCAGATATACACGATCCCACCAGAAGTTGCAGAGGAGTTCTCAAAGGAGCAACTCTCATGCCTGAGGAGGTGGGCCGGAGAGGAGATAGCGATCTGTGGGAGCTGCGGGATGCCGCTTCGTCGTGACGAGGATGCGGGAACTGAGGCAGACGGTTCGCTGAGCGCTGAGTACTGCACATACTGTTACCGGGATGGGCAGTTCACGGAACCCGACCTTACGAGAGAGCAGGCAATCGCAAAGTACGCGCCGATGATGGCCTCAAGCCTCGGTATGCCGAACGAGAAGGCGGAGGAGATGGTGCGGCAGTACCTCGGGACGTTGCCGAGGTGGCAGGAGTAGAGAGGGGCGAACTGTAGTATTACTGCGTGAGATCCCGGGATGGGGGGGTAAGCGCTCCCCCTTCTGCCCGGTGACCGGCAGGATCGCGTGGTAAACTTTTGCCGCCGGTCAGTGCCGCTTCTCCCATTTCAGGAGTTCTGCCACCTCAGAGAGGGTCTTTCCGCGCCGGATCTCCTCGCGGATCCGCTCTTCGTTCTTCTTCACTTCCATCGCCCGGCGTGCGATCTCGTATGCGCGCTCCCGGGGAACCACCACCACCCCGCTCTCGTCGGCGACGATCCAGTCTCCGGGCCGGACCTCCTGCCCGCAGCAGAGGATCTCGGTGTTGATCTCCCCGAGGCCCTTCGGTTCGCCGGCGTTCGGAGCCGTCCCCCGGGCAAAGACGGGGAACCTCATCTCTCTGATATCATCGACATCCCGCACCGCACCATCGATCACGATACCTGCAATCCCCCGGTTCCTGGCGGAGTGCGTAGCAAGCTCCCCCCAGGGCGCGATATGCGTCCCGCCGTCATTGCTGATAACGAGGATGTCGCCCGGTTCGGTGACGTCGATCGCCTCGACGGGTTTTGCCCAGTCTCCGGCGATGGTTCTGACCGTCACCGCTCTGCCGACCGCTTTTACCCTGCCGCAGATGGAGACGACATCGGTCATGGCGCCTTTCCGGTGCATAGCGTCGGTGACGTTCGGCGCAGAGACCGCTTCCAGCAACCGGCGGATTGCAGCCTCCGGGCTCTCCTCCTCCCGTGGCCGGATCTCAGGACGGTCGATGGCATCCCGGATCCGCCGCGCTGCGCCGGTCACGTCGGCGGCCTTGATGATGTTTCCCCCCACAATAACGATCGAGGCTCCGGCGGCGACCGCCTCGGATGCGGTCTCTGCATCGAGTCCACCTGCGACAGCGATGGGGACACTCACCTCCCCGGCAAGGCGACGGAGGAGGTCGAGCGAAGATCCCCCGATCATCTGCTGGTCGATGCCGACGTGGGCGTTGATATAATCGACACCGAGTGCCTCAAGCTCGCGGGATCGGGCAGCCGGATCCTGAACGTTGATGAGATCAGCCATGATCCGGACACCATACTTCCTGGCTGACCTGACCGCCTCGACGATGACGGTATCGTCAGCATCGGCAAGTATACAGACGATCCCTGCACCTGACTTCGCCGCCATCTCGACCTCGATCGCCCCGGTATCGGCGACCTTCATGTCAGCGACGATCTCGTGCTCCGGGAACGCTCCCCGGAGCACCCGCACGGCCTGCATCCCCTCGCTCTTGATCAGGGGGGTTCCGACCTCAATCCAGTCCGCACCACCACGGACCGCTTCTTTTGCGATCTCTACCGCGCGATCGATCTCGAGGAGATCGAGGGCCACCTGGAGAGTTGGTGTTGCCATACAGTACAGTATGGCTGAGAGTCTATTTATCTGGTGCCGGATCGGGAAACATATATGAGATGAGATCTTCGAGGGAGCGAGTGCCCATCACGCCTGAGCAGAGACGGGCCATGGACGTGATAGAAAGATGGTTGAAATTGGTTATAAGCTGTCGAGTGAAGAGCACGCACCCCTCGACCTCGTCTCCTACGCCCGCCAGGCAGAGGATGCCGGGTTTACATTTGCTATGATATCAGATCACTACCACCCCTGGACAACCCGGCAGGGAGAGAGTCCGTTCGTCTGGGCGGTCATCGGCGGCATATCTCAGGTGACTGCGGATCTCCGGCTGCTCACGGGCGTCACCTGCCCGACGTTTCGTATACATCCGGGCATCATCGCCCAGGCCGCGGCCACCGCCGGCGCCATGATGCCAGGGCGGTTCATCCTCGGCCTCGGATCAGGAGAGTACCTCAACGAACATATCTTCGGTGATCGCTGGCCGGCGGCGCCGATCAGGATAGAGATGCTCGAAGAAGCGGTTGAGATCATCAGGACGCTCTGGAAAGGGGGCGTGCAGGACTACTACGGCTTCTTCTACACCCTGGAGAACGCAGAGATCTTCTCGCTCCCGGAACCCCTCCCCCCGATCTACATTGCATCAGAGGGTCCGATCAGCGCTTCCCTGGCAGCGAGGGTTGGAGATGGATTCATCAACGGGGGGACGGATGCGGAGAAGAGTCTTATTGTCTTCCGGGGCTCCGGAGGCGGCGATAAACCGGCATACATAGAGGTCCCGGTCTGCTGGGCAGAGGTCGAGGAGGCGGGACAGAGGACTGCCTATGAGCAGTGGCCGATCGCTGCGAACAGGGGTGAGCTGAACCGGATCCTCCCCACGCCGGCTCACTACGAGCAACTGGCGACGATGGTGACGCAGGAAGATGTGACAGAGGGCATCCCGTGTGGCCCTGACCCCGAGGTGCACATCAGAAAGATAGAGGAGCAGGTCCGGAAGGGGTTTGATCACATCTGCATCCACCAGATCGGGGAGCAACAACAGGGGTTCATGGAGTTCTACAGAAGAGAGGTTCTCCCGCATTTCCAGTAGCGTTCCGGCCGCAGGAGGATGTTTCAGTCGCCTGCCGATCAGGATTCCTGGAGAGATGAGACGGATATACGCCGGGGATGACCGGGGCAGAACGTGCGGAGGGTCTCTACCTGGAGGGCCCGGGCCACTCGCCCTTGATGAGCTCATCGATGAGGCTATGATCATGGGGGGAGCTGTGTATGTGGTTCGCCCCGATGGGACATACGGACATCTTGAACGCCGGAAGTCAAACACGGGTGGAAGTTAACTTCCATCCTCCCCCGGTCTCGTATCCTGCTTATAGTGTGTGGCAATACCTTCTGGAATCCTGGCCGGGCAGAACGCAGTTGTAAGACAGCATACCCTGAAGAAGCCGGCGACCACATTCTCAGGTCCAGAGCATGTTTCAAAGTGGTTACGAGGGT
>JAAYND010000108.1 GCA_012521035.1 Methanomicrobiales archaeon | reverse complement strand
TCTGGTACAGGAACTACGCCGTCCCGGTTATATTTGATATCGAGGAGGCTCCCGATGGCAGGATAGCCTACTCAGGCAACTACTGGTACGGCCTTGTCGATGCGGAGGGCGATGAAGTCTGGCTCCGAAATATGGAGGGATTCGCTGGCTACGCCATCGTCCCACGGCCCGCCGGAGGCTACATGATCGCGGGCAAGGATATCAGGAGCGGGGAAGGGTTTGCCCTCGGGACTGATGGGGATGGGGCTATAGAGTGGCGGACGACGTATTCCGAAGCCGCTGTCTATGCGGCAGTCAGCGCTCCTGATGGCGGCTATACCCTTGCAGGAATCCATTTCCTCTCACCGTTCTCAAGCGCCGCGTGGCTCGCGAATCTTGAGGAAGAGGAGGAAGTGACGCCCACACCTATATCCACGCCGGCGGCACCCGGGTTCGGCGCTGCTGCTGCCGGAGTGGCGCTCCTCCTCCTGGTTGCGAAGAGAAGGCAGCGGGACTGATCTTATTTTTTAACCCTCTAAAAGCATCCCCAATGCCGGAACTGGGGAGCTCAGGGTTTTGCCCCCCTGAAGTAGATGAGCATCGCTATACCTGCGATGGTGAAGGCAAACAGCCCCGGGGCGAGTTGCATGTATGCCGGATCCGGCCCGGCCGCTGCTACGGCAACCTCCTCCAGATCGTCCGGGGGCGCCCGGACAAAGAGCGCATAGAGGCCGGGATGCGAGACCGTAGCCTTGATATCCCTGCCCTCCTGGTGAACTTCAGTGGGAACCACCTCCCAGGCACCCGCCGACCGGTTGTAGTGCTGCACTGCAAGTTCCTTTTCTCCGCCATAGAATGCTGCCCATTCCCCTGCCGTGAGGCTGAACGCCAGTGTCGCCGGCGATGTGAGAGAGATTCCTTCAGACTCTACGATGCAGGCATGCCCGGTATACCTGTGCGCATCCGGCGCCAGGGGTATATCACCCCGCCCGGGAGCCTTGATAGTCACTTTTGCGTCATCCGGGATCCTCGTGCCCTCTGCAACAACAAGGCTGGTCGTGCCATCAGGTGAGACGATCCCGGAGGATCGGTCTCTCTGATCGTGATCATCACCCGGGGTGGCGGTGTCTGTTGTCTGCACCGGCGCGGTGGTCCGCTCCGGGATGGGGCGGGCGGAACCACCACCCCCACTGCCGCCCGTTCTCTCTGCCGGTGCTGGCGTTGCCGGGGCGGGACTGACCGATATGTAGCCCTCCTTCACCACAGTACTGTTACCCATTGCACCATCCACGGTCAGGCGGATGGTGTAGTTCCCGGCAGACGTATAGGTATGAACGGGACTCTGCTCGACTGAAGTCGCGCCATCCCCGAAATCCCAGAGCCAGGAGATAGACCCGCCGGTCGAAGCATCGATGAACGCAACATGGAGGGGTGCCGTACCATCGAGAGGAGAGGCGCTGAATTCGGCGACTGGCGGGTCGATGACCTGGATCTGCATGGTCTTTGTGGAGTAAACCGTGCCGTCGGATACGTTCAGTGAGACGATGTAGTCACCCGATCCATGGTATACGTGGGCAGGATTCTGCTCATGTGACGACCCACCATCCCCGAAATCCCATAACCAGGAGTCAGGGGCACCGTCAGTCCGGTCAGTGAACGCTACAGAGAGCGGTCCGGGGCCTCTCGTCATATTCGCCGTAAAATTGGCCTTCAGGGGTTTTATCGGGGGTGCCGCACGGATGAGAGCGGTTTTTGTGACCGTATCGGATCCAAACCGGTTGCTCACGGTGAGCGAGACAGTATACTCCCCCGGGACCTCGTAGGTGTAGAGAGGATTCTGCCCGGTCAGGGTCTTCCCATCTCCGAGATCCCATGCCCGGGTCTCCGGGTCACCGCTTGAGAGATCGGTGAATGAGACCAGGAGCGGCACCGCCCCGGCGATCGGTTCCGCAGAGAACTCCGCCACCGGCAGCCTCTCCCTGGTGTAGAGAAAGCCGTAGATATCGGATTGGCTGTTGCGACCGCTCTGCCATACGATCCTGTTCCCGCTGACGGCGGGGTAGACCTGTTCGCGCCCTGTTGGAGCAAGGGACATCTGCACTTCTGCGCTCATGGAGAGATCGCAGATGTAGATCTCCCATATCCCATCCCGTTTATCCTCCCAGGCGAGGAGATCGCCGCTGATCGCAGGGGAGACCTGCGCGGCAGGGCTGTCAGTGATCCTCTGCTCACGGCCAGCATCAAGGTCGAAGATATAGATGTCAGACTCTCCGTTCCGGTAATCTTCCCAGGCGATGAGACTCCCAGATATCGCAGGATAGGTCTGGCGCGCATCATCCCGGGTGATCTGCCTCTTTTTGCCGGTCCGGATATTGTACGCCCAGATATCACCGCCCCCGGAGGCCTCCTCCCAGACCACGTACTCCTCAGATATCGCCGGTCTCCATTCGGTCACCGGTGAACAGTCCAGGTAGGTCTCCCGGCCGGTCTCGATGTTGTAGAGACATATATCGAGGTACCCCCGGCGGGTGTCGTACCAGGCGATATGGTCCCTGCAGACGACAGGCATCTGCTGGTTGGTCGTGCTGTTCGTTATCCTCCTCTCGCCGCCGGAACGTGAGAAGAGGTAGATCTCCCAGTTCCCATGCCGCCGGTCCTGCCAGGCGATAACATCCCCTGATATGGATGGGTTCCTCTGGTCGGCATGGTCGAGGTCTTCGTTCGTGATTCTCTGCTCCCCTCCTCCGTGGGTATCTGAACAGTAGATGTATCTCCCGAGCCGGCTGTCTTCCCAGGCCACCCGGTTTCCGTCGATATCGGGATGCTCCTGCGCCCCGCCGGCAGTACAGATGTACACCAGATCCCCCGGTGCCGCAACAATCGCCTGGGCGGGCGGCAGTAGCAGCCAGATAGCGGCTACGGTGCAGATGAATAAAAGTGATTTCTGTCCATCCATTCTCGTATCACCACGATGAGATCGCCCCCTTCGTCCCACGCGATGGTATCTGCAGGCGCGATGGAGAGGCAACTTCTCTCCACTGCGATACAGGCGAAATACCTCCAGAATACCGAAAAATCGCTGGTATTCCGTTGGATAAAGGGCTTGTTGGTGGCAGGATAGTAGTATAAATATAAATCTCTTGCTATGGATCGGCACCGGAATTCGGGATCCAGATTATTATAATATTGGTCGAATATTAGCAGGATCGGGAGCGCCTGGCGCACCGGGTCACCCTGAACGGGGAGCTGGAGCATGAAGAAGATAAGGATGGACTCCTGCCCAAAAAAACAGGAATGGGATTATCTCCGGAGAGAGCTTCTTCGGATCCCCGGACCGAAAGCGGGCGCGGATCTGAGGAGGGTGCTCAAACCCTTATGTCGACCACCGCACCCAAAAAACTCCATACGCCTGACCCGGCGGCCTCTCACGCCCCGGCAAGCTCCCGAACCTTTGCTATATTCCCGGCGTCATCCCTCCGCTCATCCACCGGCGTCTCACATATGAGCGGAAGGGCCCGGATGGCCGGATGACGGAGGATATGGCGGAACCCCTCCTCCCCGATCGCTCCAAGCCCGATGTGCTCGTGCCGGTCAAGCCCGCCCCCGAGTTCACCCTTGCTGTCGTTGAGGTGGATGACCCACAGGTGCTCAAGACCAACCAGATCCTCAAACTCCCCGAAGACCGCATCGACCGCATCAGCTGTCCTGAGGTCGTAGCCGGCGGCGAAGGCATGACAGGTATCGAAGCAGAACCCGATCCTCTCCCTTGCATCGACCCCCTCCCGGATCCGGGCAAGTTCTGCGATCTCCGCGCCCATACTATTCTTCTCACCGGCGGTGTTCTCGAGGAGGAGCATCACATCTCCTTCTTCCCCCTCATCGGCGAGCGCCCGGTTGATGGCGGCTATGATCCGCGCCCATCCGGCGTCGCTCCCGGCACCACGGTGGTGCCCGAGGTGGGTCACGAGATAGGGTATCCCGAGAATATCGCATCGCCTGAGTTCCTCCGTGAGCCCCACGACCGACTTTTCATAGATCGCATCATCGGGCGATGCCAGGTTTGGGAGGTAGGGCATATGATCGACGACCGGGCCGATCCCGGACGTCTTCACCGCCTCCCGGAACGCATCGACCAC
>JAAYND010000107.1 GCA_012521035.1 Methanomicrobiales archaeon | reverse complement strand
TCGCCGGTGGGGCGCACGACAAGGGCGCGATAACAAACCGGAAGGTGAACCTGGTGAACATGACCCGGCTCCGCGGGCTCGCAGAGGGTCTCTCCCTTGAGGAGTACGTCCGCTGGGGGAAGGGCGAGGCCGCCCAGGCGGTCTGGACGTCCGGCCGGGTTCTCGCTGAGTGCATGGAGGCGCTCATCGGCGCCGTCTACCTGGACGGCGGGATGGATGCGGCCGCCGGCGTCCTCCAGCGCCTCGGACTCATGGAGCAGGCGTAGCAGCCACTCATCGCTCCACCGTGAGTCACTCTTCCAGGGTGGATATGTCTCCCGGATCCATACCGAGCTCGCGGGCTTTCAGAACCCGGCGCATGATCTTGCCGCTCCGGGTCTTCGGGAGCCGGTCCACGAACTCGATCTCGGCCGGCACCGCGACGGGTCCGAGGCTCTTCCTGACGTGGCGGGCGAGTTCAGCGGTGAGATCGTCGCCCGGGCTCGCATCCACGCGGAGGGTGACGAACGCCTTGATGACGTTCCCCTTCAGAGGATCGGGTTTCCCGATGACTGCGGCCTCCGCCACAGCGTTGTGGGAGACGAGCGCGCTCTCGACCTCTGCAGTGCCGATGTTGTGCCCGGCGACGACGATTAGGTCGTCGGCACGCCCGATGACCATGATGTAGCCGTCCTCATCCTTCACCGCGAGATCGCCTGCGGCATAGCAACCCGGGATGGTATCCCAGTAGGTGCGGTAGCGCTCATCGTTCCCGTGGACCGTCCGGAGCATGGCAGGCCAGGGCTCCTTGATGACCAGGAATCCTCCGGTACCGGGGGGGACGGGGTTTCCTGCCCGGTCGACAACATCCGCGATGGTGCCCGGGACGGCCCTCCCGGCAAACCCGGGTTTCATCGCATCGCCGATCATCGTGGTGATGATGTGCATCCCGGTCTCTGTCTGCCACCAGGTATCCACGACCGGGCACTGCCCGCGGCCGATCTGGTGGTAGTACCACTCGAACGCCTCGGGGTTGAGGGGTTCGCCGACCGACCCGAGGACCCGGAGTGACGAGAGGTCATACTTCGCCGGCCATGTATCACCGTAGCGCATGAACATCCGGATGGCGGTCGGGGCGGTGTAGAAGATCGTCACACCGAGGTCCTGGACCAGCTGCCAGTAGATTCCCTGATCGGGGTAATCGGGAGTCCCTTCGGCTATGACGACGGTCGTCCCGACGGCGAGCGGGCCATAGACGATGTAGCTGTGGCCGGTGATCCACCCGGGGTCGGCGGTGCACCATAGGACATCGGTCTCCTTGATGTCGAAGTCATGGCGGGCGGTGTAGTAGGTCCCGACCATGTAACCGCCGCAGGTGTGCACGATGCCCTTCGGTGTGCCGGTCGAACCGCTCGTGTAGAGGATGAAGAGCGGGTCTTCCGCATCCATCGTCTCGGCCGGGCAGTCGGTTGCGGCACGGGCCATGAGGTCGGCGTAGTCGATCTCCCGTGCGGGGTCGAGGTCGGCGGCCGGGTTTTCGCGCCGGAGAACGATGACCTTCTCGACGCAGGGAGTACTGGCGAGCGCCTCGTTCACGATCCCGCGGAGCGGGATGGTCTTCCCCCGGCGGTAACCGGCGTCCGCGGTGATGACGACCTTTGCCTCCGCATCGTTGATCCGCATCGCAAGCGCACCTGCCCCGAACCCGCCGAAGACCACCGAGTGGATGGCCCCGATCCGTGCGCAGGCGAGCATCGCGACGATCTGCTCGGGGACGAGCGGCATGTAGATGCAGACCCGGTCACCCTTTCTGACGCCGAGGCTCGCGAGCCCGTTTGCAAATCGCATCACCTCGCGGTGGAGGTCGTCGTAGGTGAGCCTCCGCTCCTCCCCGCGCTCACCGTGCCATATGACTGCCGGTTTATCCCGGCGATCGCTCGTGATGTGGCGATCCAGGCAGTTGTAGGTGATGTTGAGCTTTCCGTTGACGAACCATTTTGCATACGGGCGGTTCCACTCAAGAACCCGATCCCAGGGCTCGAACCAGACCAGTTCGCGGGCGATCCCGTCCCAGAAAGCCTCCGGGTCGCGCATGAACTCCCGGTACGCCCGGGCGTAGTCCGGCGTCCAGGCGTTCGCCCTGCACCGGGGGTCGGGGAGGTAGCACTTCTCTCCCAGTTTGACAGCAAACGTCTCTGTCATATCTCCTTACTCCCATGTTTCACTCGTGCCGGAGTGCCTGGCCGGCCTCCTGCAGATGATCTGCGGTCGGTACATGCCAGGGGCGGGCGATGAGTGCCGGCCCCTGGCGGGTCTCTCCCTTTTTATGGGCGATCTTCTGATCTGTCATGATCAATCATGTAGATTTATCATGATCAATAATGTAGAATACCGGTATAAATCTTGTGGTCAGGTGGATGGCTCCAGCTGACCCTGGCGCGGATCGTGGAACCACCCGGTTGTGTCGCCCTGAGCAGGAGAGGGTGGCCGCCACGCCTCACCGCTACCCCGGGCATCCTCCGGAAGGCGGGCTACAGGATCCGGTCGTGGTCGCCGCGCCCTTCCTGTATGTCGACCCCGGGGATGTGCCGGCCGACCGGGAAGTCGGGGGCTCTCCCCGGGGCATCCCTGGTATGCACCGGAACCGGTTTCTCTCTCCCGGGTGCCATCCCTCCCCCCTGGATGGAGTACTGCTCGGCGAGCTTCCTGAGATCCCGGACCTTGGCGTTCGCTGCCTCGATGATCGAGAGAACCTCGAGGTAGCGGCTGTCTATATGATCGCCCTCTCCGCGGAGACTGACGAGCTGCTCACGGTAGTGCCGGTTGATGGCGAACTGGAGTTCAACGTCCCGGGCCCGGAGCTCCATGACGGTCGTATCCTGGATCCCCGGGAAGAGGCGTCCGAGCCCGACGATGTTTTCATCGAGGATCCGGTAGACGGCCTCTGTCTTCTGTACCAGGTCGGCGGGAAGACCGTTTCCGTTCTGTGCTGCTCTGCGGAAGAACTTCCCGAGGTCCACCCCGAGGTAGCCGAGCCGTTCGAGTTCGTTTGACATCCGGACGAGGAAGACCATCTCGGTCGCCTCACGGTCGGAGAGCTGCCGTGCAGAGATCGCCCGGAGGGCATGCTCGGTCCTCCCATCGAGGTGGCTGTTGAGATCCCTGAGTTTCATGGCCATCTGGTAGTCCGCCTCCTTTGCTGTAGTGAGGTATGTCATCACCGCCCGGAAGAGGTTGAGCGTCACCTCATGGGCGTGCCCGAGTTCTTTCTGGATCAGCTCAAAACCCTGGCGGGTATCGTCGGGGATGCCGTCCTCAAGGTAGCGCGTCCGCATGAGGATCTCGGGTTCGTCCCCGGGCACCAGTCGCTCGACGATCCGCCCGAACTGCCCGATGAATGTGAGGAAGACCGCCGCTATGATCAGGTTGAAGGTGAGGTGAGCGTTTGCCACCATCTGCGCCTCAGATCCACCGATCGCCATAACAAGTCCGGTGAACGGCATGATGAAGGGCAAGATCAGGAGCACCCCGCCGAGGTTGAAGACGAAGTGGGCTACAGCGGCTCTCCGGGAGTGGAGGTTCATCCGCGCCGAGGCGATGAGGGTCGGCGTGGTCGAGCCGATGTTTGCACCGAGGAGGAACGGGATCGCCTGCGGGAGGGTGAGCAGTCCCTGCTGGGCGAGGACGACGGCAAGCCCGGTTGTCACGGCGCTTGACTGCACCACGGTCGTCACGAGGAACCCTATAAGGATGGCGAGCGGGAGCGCCGAGTACCTGGTGATAAGCCCTATGAGCGCGGGATCGTTCTGGAACGGCACAAGCGCCGTGGATATGAGGTTTAAGCTGAAGAGCACCAGGCCGAAGTAGAAGAGTGGTTTTCCCAGGAACCGGTAGCGCCGCCCGAATATACCGATGAGGAAGCCGGCCGGTATCAGTATCTGCCCGAGCCCGACCATTTTGAAGGCGACGAGCTGGGCGGTCGCAGTTCTCCCGACGTTTGAGCCGATGATGATCCCGAGACTCTGGACGAACGAGAGCGTCCCGGTATTGACGAGATTCGCGGTGATGATCGTTGTTGCCGCGCTCGACTGGATGAGGGCGGTGATGCCGGCACCGAGGAGTGCGCCGAGGATCGGGCGCTGTGTCAATTTGCCGAGGACGGTCGAGAAGGTGCCTTTCGCGACAGCGAGGATTTCGCGGGAGAAGTTCTCGATCCCGTAGAAGAAGAGGATCAGGCTGGAGAAGATAGCGAATAGTATTTCCCACGAGATCATTTTTGTTCCATAAAGTATAGGTTCTCAGATTTGAAAATACCTCTCTCTATCTGTCTTGAGGGGATTTCTCCAGAGCCTGAGGTGCCGTTTTCTCTGAAATGACTCCCTGTGCCCTCCCGGGATCCACACAGGCCGTGCCACTCCCGGCCTTTGTGCCAGGCGGGGGCAGACGTTCGCGGGTTTTCGCTGTTTCAGGTGGTGTCGCGCAGGGTGCCGGAGGGAGGGGAGATCTCGTCTGGCCTGGTGTGCTGTCGGCCGGCCTCTGGTATCTCTCGCCGGCTGTATCGGTCTGCAACACCAGAGATCGCTTTGCGTCCTGATCTGTCTCGGAGGGCCGGATCCCCGGCTACCCTGGTACCCCCATAAGTGGCTGGACGTGAAGGATATCGGAAAATTCTCGATAGGAGAGAGTGTTTCCCATGCTATCCAGCTCTGCCCCCCTGCTCTGGTAAACCAGGGTTTGATAGGCCTGTTTTTCCGGCAACATCGCCTGATAATTACCTTTATGCCTTTTCCGGTTGACAGACTTATCCAGTCTATGATCCCGAATGAGAACCCCTCCACCCCGCTTCCCTTGTCTAACCAGCACCCACCTGTGGAGATGGTAGCCGAACCGGACTATCCGGGGCAGTACCCATACGCATCCCTTGAGGAGTTCCTGTTACTGCACGAAGGGAGACTCCTTGACTTCAAGGAGACGGTATCGGAGTCGTTCTTCAAACTGCTCTCTGCCTTCTCGAACACCGAGGGGGGGTTCGTCGTGCTCGGGGTCAACGATAAAACCCGTGCTGTTACCGGTTTTGACTGTAGGGGAGAGAAACTCTCCGAGCTTGCAAACAGGATCAGCGACAGTCTTGGCATACATCCGGTCATTGATGAGATACCCGCAGATGGTAAGACGATCCTCACCATCAAGGTAAATCCTCAGAGAAATCCTGTCTCCTACAGGGGGGTGTACTACACCCGGGTCGGTGATACCGTCCGGGAGTTCGATCCCGACGAACTCAGGAGAAAATTTCTGGAGGATGCCAGCTGGGAGGATCTCGTGGGTGACTGCACCCTCGATGATATCGATGACGAGACGGTGCAGACCTTCATGGATCTGCTCCGTGGTCGTGTTGCAGGAAGTGAGATCCCCGACATCAAGGACAAAGAGGCGGTTCTCCGGCGCCTTGGCCTGATCACCCCGGATGGGGAGATCACCCATGCTGCGTGTATCCTCTTCGGGAAGAATCCTCAGTCTCATTTCAGAAATGCAGAACTTCGGATCGCCCGGATAGGCGATGATATGGTACTGGTCAACCCGAAGAATATATCAGGAAATCTCTTCCAGCTCCTGGAACGTGCGGAAGAGTATCTTCTTTCGGCGCAGACGATCGTCTACGATCCATCCGGCAATGCAGTCACCGATTCCTTCAGGCGAAAGGAGATCCCCGAGTACCCGGTAGCAGCTCTCCGCGAAGCGCTGCTGAACCTGCTTATTCACCGCGATTACTTCGATAACAGAACTCCGAGCATCATACGGATGTATGACGACCGCATTCAATTCTTGAACCCTGCCCGCTTTCCTGTAGATGTTACGCTTGAGAAGATCATCTCGCAACACTACCCCTACCATAGAAACCCAAAGATCGCGGATACCTTTGCAAAAGCCGGGTATGTGGAAAAATTTGGCACCGGTCTTGAGAGGATCAGGGCTGAACTCTCCCTCGCGGGAAGCCCTCCCCCGGAAGTTGAGTACTCATCCCTCGGGTTCAGCCTCGTTCTTCGGAAAAGCCAGGGTGTCAGGAGATCGTTTGACTCCCCCGGGCTGAATGAGCGACAGGTTGCTGCCATACACTATCTGAGGAGAAACAGTTCCATCTCAAACCAGGAGTACCAACGCCTCTATAATGTTAAGAAGTCTACCGCAACGCGGGATCTCACAGCAATGGTTCAGCGTGGCATCCTTCGCAAGGAGGGATCTACTGGACCCGGAGTACGCTACTCTCTGATATACACAAAGTGAGCGGGATTGAAAGGATCTCATGGGATCGAGGGTTCTCATAATTGGCCCATCAATCGGCCCACAATGGGTTCATCGGTGCCCGGAGGCCTACAAAAGACTGATATTAAGCATCAGATCCAAAAAATACGCGATATAAATACTTTTGAATTGGTTCATGCCGTGAACCAATTCCTGACCCTCCGGGCGTATAAGCTGCCACAGCCTGGTGCATGAGATGATGTCGGAGGAAGTCCCGGTGAACTCAGGAGAAAGTCTCTGGAGGATACCGGCCGGGAATGATCTCGTGGGTGACTGCACCCTCAGTAGTATTGAGGGCGGGGTGGTGCAAGGCTTCGGGTCTGCTCCGGAGGCCATGTTGCAGGAAGTGAGATCCCCGATATCAAAGATAGAGTGAGTGAGATTGAAAGGAATTTGTGGGATCAAGGGATCTCATAATCGGCTCACAAATCGGCCCACGATCGGCTCATAATCGGTTCATCGGTGCTCTGAGGCATAAAAACGATCCGATCTTACGCATCAGATCCGAAAAACACGGGGATATAGACACTTTTGAATTGGTTCATGCCGTGAACCAATTCCGGTCCCTCCAGGCGTATAAGCTGCCACAGCCCGGTGCATGAAGTGACACCACATGATCAGGATCTATCCCGCCCGCCGGCGGATCTCCTGGAGCGGTAGCCGGCATCGGTATGATCCCCGGGGGGGCACAACCTTTATAGTTAGGTCAGCCCTAATTAAGTAGGAACAATGCCGGCGAGGGTTGAGCATCTGGTCGAGGTGTTTGGTCGCCTGATGGCAATCAAGAGCGAGTGCTCATCGGAGATCTTCTCAGAGTGCGGGCTTGCTGACCTGACGGTGACGCAGGTTGCCTACTTAAAAGCAATCGACGAACACCACGACGTGACGTTCAGCCGACTCGCCGAGATCACGAGTAACTCTAAGCCCACCGTCACGGAGATGATCGACCGGTTCGTCCGGATGGAATGCGCCTACCGGCAGAGATGCCCCGACGACGGAAGGGTCACCTACATCCGCCTGACCGAGAAGGGGCGGATGATAGCAAACGCCGAGCAGAACGCGCTCCACCGGATGATCGAGAGAATAATGCAGAATCTTGATGAGGACGAGGTGGATCTCCTCCTCAGAGTCCTCAGGAAAGTCGGATAATTTTTTTGGCCGGCTATAAAGTTAGGTAAATTCGAACTAATTGATTGGAGTCATTATGTACCTACCAGAAGATGATACCAGCGAGACCATCGTCATACCCCTCCTCGAGACCGTGGTCTACCCGGGGGTCCGGACGAAGCTACCGGTCGATGCCGCTACCGGGGAGGCTCTGCTCGCTGCCCTGAAGAGCGAAGGATCGGCATCTGCCGTTGGACTGACGGTGAAGAGCGAGAAAGAGTTCCCGGAGGATCCTGCTGAGCTCTTCTATGCGACCGGAACCCTCCTCAATATCGCGCACGTGCAGCCCTCAGATGACGGCTACCTGACGTTTGCGCACGCAATCTCCCGGGTGAAGGCCGTCGCCCTCTCCGAGAGGGATGGGCTCTTCCATGCATCCTGTGAGCTGTTCCCGGATCTA
This sequence comes from Methanomicrobiales archaeon, assembly GCA_012521035.1. Classification (GTDB taxonomy): domain Archaea; phylum Halobacteriota; class Methanomicrobia; order Methanomicrobiales; family Methanoculleaceae; genus Methanoculleus. Next base: position 8,319 of record JAAYND010000107.1, on the reverse strand, counting down.
CAGGATCTCGATGAGGAAGGAGAGGCGGAGATGCTCACCGCGGTCAAGGCCGCTGTCCACGAGATCAGCGAAAACTTCCAGGGATCCGGACAGTTCACCGCCCCCATAGAGAAGATGACATCCGTCGACCAGATCATGGGGTTTGTCCTGCCCTTCATGCCGGCGGATCTCGCAACAAAACAGGCCCTCCTTGAGACAACCTCCGTAAAGGAGCGTTACTCCGCGTTCCTCAAGCTCCTGGTAAACCTTATCGGGAGCATCAACCTCCGGATCGAGGTGGCGAAGAAAGCCTCCGAGAAGGTCGGGAAGGCGAACCGGGAGGCGATGCTCCGCGAGCAGCTCCGGGTGATCCAGGAGGAACTCGGCGGCGGTGAGGGTGGAGAGGGCTACCAGGAGCGGATCGAGCGCTCGACGATGCCTGAAGAGGTCCGGAAGAAGGCATTCGCTGAACTCAGGAAACTCGAGTCGGCCGGGAACCAGCACCCTGAGAGCCAGGGGATCCGAAACTACCTCGACCTCCTCCTCGATCTCCCCTGGACGGTCGAGGAGCGGAAGGATATCGATATCGAGGAGGCCCGCCGCATCCTTGAGAGCAACCACAACGGCCTCGATAAGGTCAAGGAGCGGATCGTCCAGCACCTCGCGGTCATGAAGCTCAAAGGCGAGAAGCAGGGCTCGATCCTCCTCTTCGCCGGCCCGCCCGGCACCGGGAAGACGAGTCTTGGGAGGAGCATCGCGGATGCGCTTGAGAGAAAATATGTCCGGATCAGCCTCGGCGGCGTCAAGGATGAGGCGGAGATCCGGGGGCACCGGCGGACATACATCGGGTCGCTCCCCGGCCGGATCATACAGGGCATGAAGAAGGCCGGGACGAAGAACCCGGTCTTCGTCCTGGATGAGGTCGACAAACTCGCCGTCTCCTACTCCGGGGATCCGGCGAGCGCCCTCCTTGAGGTTCTCGACCCGGAGCAGAACAGCACGTTCTCAGACCACTACCTCGAGGTTCCCTACGACCTCTCAGATGTGCTCTTCATCGCGACCGCAAACTCGCTTGCGACCATCCCGCCCCCACTCCTCGACCGGATGGAGCTGATCGAGATATCGGGCTACACCAAGAACGAGAAGTTTGCGATAGCAAGAGATCACCTGATGCCCGAGACCCTCGATGAGCACGGCCTCGACGCGGATAAACTCCGGATCGAGGACGGTGCGCTTGTTGCGATCATCGAGAATTACACCCGTGAAGCCGGTGTCCGGGCTCTCAAGAAGCAGCTTGCCCGGGTAGCACGGTTCGTCTCCGCGAAGGTCGTCTCGGGGACCGCCGATCTGCCTTACATCGTGACGGAGGATATGCTTCCGGAGATCCTCGGGCGAAAGACCGTCCGGCAGGATGTGGCGCGGAAGGAAAACCCGCCCGGCGTCGTCACGGGGCTTGCCTGGACGCCGGTCGGCGGGGATATCCTCTTTGTCGAGGGGACGTTCATGCCCGGCAAGGGAAAACTGACGCTGACCGGCCAGCTCGGCGAAGTCATGAAGGAGTCGGCCCAGATATCGCTCAGCCTGATCCGCTCAAACCTGCCTCCCGGCGCGACCCGGTTTGACTTCTTTGCAAGCGATATCCACATCCACGTGCCGGCGGGAGCGACACCGAAGGATGGGCCTTCAGCGGGGGTGACCATCCTCACGGCGCTCGCCTCCCTCGTCACGGGGAAGGCGGTCGATCCAACGGTCGCGATGACCGGGGAGGTGACCCTCTCCGGCGCCGTGCTCCCGGTCGGGGGTATCAAGGAGAAGGTTCTTGCGGCGCACCGGGCCGGGATCAGGACGGTCATCCTCCCGCGGGAGAACGAGCGGGATCTCGAGGATCTGCCTGAGGATGTCAGGGGTGAACTTGCGTTCGTGACCGTGGAGACCGTCGGGGAACTCCTGCGCGAGGCGCTCGGCCTTGATCTCTCAGGGCCGGTCGTGCCGTATGCCGGGGATCGGCGCATCCCCGCACACGACCTCTAAACCCTTTTTGCCACCGTCTCGATGGCTTCCATGATCGTCTTCTGATGGGGCTTTATGATCGCCACGGGGCAGTCGACGATCCTCTCCACGATCGGTGCAAGGATGGGTGCGCATATGATCCCGAGCGCCCCCTCCTTCTCGGCCCGCACCGCGGCGATGATGCACTCATCGAGGGAGTCTGCGGAGTAGCCCCGGATCCGGTATTTCCGGCCACCGGTCATGATATCGCGGTTGTCGAGCTCGTCAAGGAGGAACCGCGCCGCGATCACCGCGATGAAGTTCTTCTCCCGGGGTTCAAGCGTGTTTACAATCTTTCTGACGGTGGATAGTCGGGGGTCGGTCTTTCCGGATGTGAGCTTATAGATGGTAGCGGGCGGGATCCCTGCCCGGTCGGCGAGCTCCCGGGCGGTCATACCCTGGCGGTCCAGTTCCGCCTGGAGTGCATCAGAAAACTCGGTCTCAAAGATCTTTCGTGAGAACATTATCCAGATATGGTGAATTGTTACAGATAAATCTTCCTGATATGATAGAATTTTAGTGATATAAGGCAAGCCTTATCATTGACCGCGACAACATCCCGGTATGAACCCCACACCCATCCGGGAGATCACGATCCTCCCCGGTCGGAGCCGGAGCGGCGAAGCGGAGAGGTTCCGCGAGATCACCATCCGCCCGGGTGACACGATATCCATCGTCGGCCCCACCGGTTCGGGGAAGAGCGCTCTCATAAACGATATAGAGGTCTTCGCCCAGAATGACACCGCCACGGGCCGAACGGTCCTCGTCAACGGCACCTCCCCGCCCGAGGAGTTCGTCCGCGACCCGGCACACAAACCCGTAGCCCTGATCACCCAGAACACCCGGTGCCTCGCCGATATGGCGGTCGCGGAGTTCCTCGCGATGCATGTCCGGTCACGAAAGATCACCGATGAGGGGATCATCGGCCGTACGATCGATCTTGCAAACGAGTTCACCGGTGAAGCGATCCGGCCCGATGCCCGGATGACCGCTCTTTCCGGCGGACAGACCCGCTCGCTCCTCGTGGCCGACGCAGTCCTGATCGCGGCCGCCCCGATCCTCCTCCTCGATGAGGTGGAGAACGCCGGTATATTCAAGGAACGGGTGATCGAGGTTCTCAGGGCAGGCGGCAAGGCGGTCATATTCGTCACGCACGACCCCCTCGTCTCCCTTCTTTCGGCCCGGCGGATCGTCATGCGGGATGGGGCGGTCGAGCGGGTCATCGAGCCCGGTGACCGTGAAGGCGCTGCCCTCAGCGAGGCCCGCCGCCTCGATGGTATCCTCCGCCGGATGCGCGAAGAGATCCGGGCGGGGAACCTGATCACGGGATCGGCTGAGGCATGAGGCTTGCCGTCATAGCGGGTCCACCCTCCGCCGGGAAGACCGCCGTCGTCCGGCAGGCCATCCGCACCCTCCAGGATCGGTACCGGATCGCCTACCTGAAGATCGACGTCGTCCGGGCGTTTGAGGATGAGGAACTCGCGGCCGAGTTCGGTATACCGGCGCGGAAGATCTACTCAGGCGACCTCTGCCCGGATCACGCCGGTGTGATGGTGATGCGCGATGCCATCGACTGGGCCGGGGAGGAGGGCGCCGATCTCCTCCTGGTCGAGAGCGCCGGCCTCTGCCTCCGGTGTTCTCCCTACACGACGCAGGGGCTCGGGATCGTCGTCCTCTCTGCCATATCCGGGACGAACACCCCCCTGAAGATGGCCGCAATGCTCGCACTCGCCGATATAGCGGTCGTGACCCGGATCGACCTCGTCTCTCAGGCCGAGAAGGAGGTCTTCCGGGAGAAGATCCGCGAGACAAACCCCGCCCTTGAGATCGTGGAGACGAACGCCCTCCAGGGGACCGGTATGCGCTACCTCCTCCGGGCGATCGAAGACTTTCCGGCAATAACCGACCCGGACGCCATCATGCTCCGGGGCGCACCGCCGCTCGGTGTCTGCACCATCTGCATCGGAAAGACCGATATCGGGTGGCAACACCACTTCGGTGTCATCCGGAGGCTCGAGGACGCCGATTACCTCTACCGGGGGGACTGATCCGTGGCGTGGACCCCACCCGGAAAGGACTGCGGGGCATGCGGTGTCCCGACATGCGATGCGTTCCTCACCCTGGTCAGCCGGGGGGAAAGGAGCCTCTCAGACTGCATATTCTACTCGACCGGGACGACCACCCGGTTTGAGGGTGAGGCCCGGCATTCCGGTCGGGATATACTCGGCGCGGAGTATGACTTCATCCTCGATCCCCTCCCGGGCGAGGTATCGGCGAGGAAGATCGTCCTTCCCTTCCGCCCTGACCTCGTGGAACGATGGAATATCGTCCCCGGGGATATAGTCGTCGGGAGGCCGACCGGCGCGGGCTGCCCGGTCCAGCACGTCCTCTCGGTCATCCACGCAAACCCCGTGAGCGGTCTTCTCACCTGCTCTGTCGTCGGACCGCAGGCGTCCCGGGCCGGTGGGTTTAAAGACGTCGAGGCATACCAGATCGTCGGTTTTGAGGGGATCGCCCGGACGGTGCGGCGGGAACCCACGTTTGGTATGCGGCAGCGGTTCCTGCCGGGATACTGCATGATGAACCTCGCACACACCGGGGTTGTGAATATGGTGCTCGGAAAGTCAGTGGGTCTCCATGTGCGGGTGGAGGATGTCAGGCTATGAAGACGATTGCAGATATTGATGGAAAGATCCGGGACGGCTCAGCGGTTGTCTACACGGCATCTGAGTTCAAGTGCCTCATCCGGGAGGGGGAGAACGTCACGGCCGCGGACGTCGACGTCGTCACCACCGGGACATGCGGGGTGATGTCCGGGACCGCGGCGGTTCTCTCGGTGCTGGTCGCAGGACCGGGGGAGTTTGAGCGGGCTGAGCGGGTCTGGTTAAACGGCGTCCCCTGCATGCCCGGCCCCTGCCCGAACGAGCGGCTCGGCGTCGTCGACCTGATCGTCTCCGGGACCGCCAGCGCCGGCGCCGGCTACGGGGGCGGGCACCTCTTCCGCGATATCGTCGAGGGCCGCAGGATCGAGGTCGTCGTGGAGGCCGCCGACCGCTCGATCGATGCAGAGGTGACGATCGACGATCTCGTGTATGCCCGGGTCTTCACGACCAGGACCGCCTGCAGGAACTACACCGCATACGTCAACCGCCTGCCGACCCGGATAAAGACTATATTCTCGATCGAGGGACTCCAGGGCCGCTTCCGGGAGGCCTCGGTCAGCGGGTGCGGCGAGATCAACCCCCTCCAGAACGACCCCCTCGGCCTCGCGATCGGTGCCGGGACGCCGGTCCTCCTCAACGGCTCGATCGGTATCGTGACCGGGGAGGGAACCCGGAGCATCCCGGAGCGGCCAAACCTCACGGCGATCGCCGATATGGCCGGTATGGAGCCCCGCTACATGGGAGGGTTCCGGACCTCCGCCGGCCCCGAGTGCGTAACAAGCCTCGGTGTCGCGGTACCGGTCCTCGACGACCGGCAGGTTGCGGCCCTCCGCGTCCTCGATGAGGAGATCCCCCTCCCGGTCGCCGATATCACCACCCGGGCGATCCTCGGGGAGGCGACATACGCCGACATCTGGCAGCAGCCCGACCAGGATGTGGTCTACCACCCGGAGTGGTGCGAGGAGTGTTCGGTCTGCGTCGCGGCCACGGTCTGCCCGACGGGGGCTTTTTCGCGAGAGACCGGTATCGACCGCGATCGCTGTCTCGGCTGCACCGCCTGCTTCTTTGCCTGCCCGAATGATGCGTTCATGACCGGTGAGGGCTCCCTCCGGGTCGGGACGCGGCGGGTCCCGATCACACTGCGACAGTCCGGCCGGCGGCTTGCCGAGGATCTCTGCCGGGATCTCCGGGATATGATCCTTGATTCCCGGTTCACGTTCACGGGGGGTGGGAGGTGGTGAGCTACTTCCTCCGCTGCCCCGGCTGCGGCCAGTCGTTCTCTGACCACTACACCCTCGACTGCCCGTCCGGGTGCAATGCCCTCCTCCGGGCGGTCTATACGGAGCGCCGGCTCACCCTCCGGGATCTCCCGGGGGTATTTCGCTACAGCGGCTGGCTCCCGATCGAGGGCCACCTTGAGATCGATGCCGGTCCGGTCTCCTACGAGAGCGAGGGTCTCGCCCGGGAGCTCGGCCTCTCCCACCTCACCATCACCTTCTCCGGGTACTGGCCAGAGAGGGGTGCAAATATGGAGACCTGCTCGTTCAAGGAGCTTGAGGCCCAGCCGACGATGCTCCGCCTCCGGGAGAAGGGGGCGGGGGTCATTCAGGTCTCATCAGCGGGGAACACCGGCCGGGCGTTCTGCCAGGTCTCAGCCCTGACCGGGGCCCCGGTCGTGATCGTGGTCCCGGCGCACGCAGCCGACCGGCTCTGGACGACGGTCCCGGCAGAGAACGTCTGCCTCATCACGGTCGAGGGAGACTACTCCGACTCCATAGCGCTTGGCCGGGAGGTCTGCGCACTCCCGGGAATCGTCCCCGAGGGCGGGGCGAAGAACGTCGCCCGCCGGGACGGGATGGGGACGGTTATGCTCGACGGGACCGTCTCCGCCGGCCGGCTCCCGGATTACTACTTCCAGGCGGTCGGGAGCGGGACAGGGGGGATCGCGGCGTGGGAGGCGGCAGAACGGCTCATCGCTGATGGCCGGTTCGGCTCCCGCCTCCCGGCTCTCCACCTCTCGCAGAACCTCCCCTTCGTCCCGATGGTCCGGGCGCATGAGGCGGGCCGGCGGGAGATCGTGGCTGATGATATGCCCGATGCCGGGGCCTCGATAGCCCGGGTCTCTGCCGACGTCCTCACGAACCGCCATCCACCCTGGGGTCTTCGGGGTGGGGTATTTGATGCGCTCGCGGCCTCCGGCGGCCGGATGTATGCGGTTGCAAACGAGGATGCCCGGGATGCCGGTCGGTTCTTCTTTGAGACCGAGGAGATCGACCTCGACCCGGCGGCGGCGGTCGCTGTCGCGTCGCTCGCCCGGGCGGTAGAGGAGGGGCTCGTCGATCCTCGGAAACATGTTCTCCTGAACGTGACCGGTGGGGGGTATGAGCGTGCGGCAGAGGATCTCGACCGATTCCAGATCGAGCCTCTCATCCAGATCGGGGCCGGGGAGACCCTCGATGAGGCCATCCGGGGTGATATCCGGACCTGGCTCAATGAGGTGGCAGGCCGTGCGTGAAGACTCTGTCCTCGACCGGCTATCCGCCCTCGGCGTCGATATCGTGGCAAGCCTCCCCTGTGACCGGACCCGGGATCTCTGCGCCCTCCTCCCGGAGCGCCTCCCCGTTGTGGACCTCACCCGGGAGGAGGACGGCATCGGGATATCCGCCGGGCTTGTGCTGGGCGGGAGGCGACCGGTGCTTCACATGCAGAGTTCGGGGCTCGGGAACTCCCTGAACGCGATCATGTCGCTCTCCGTCACTTTCGGTCTCCCTCTTCCCATCCTCGCGAGCTGGCGGGGGGTCTACCATGAGGCGATACCGGCCCAGATGCCGTTCAACCGAGCGGTCCCGGAGATTCTTGCGGCGCTCGGGATCCCGTATACGATCATCCGCGGTCCTGAGGACGAGGAGCTGATCGATAGGGTCGTCTCTGATGCGTACGACTCGATGCATCCGCACACAGGATTGATCCTCCCATCGTTCTGGGAGGGGGAGGAAGAAGTCTCTCTGCCGGAGCGGGTCTTCCCACCCCGTGCCCGGGGGTCGGTGCTTGAGTACCGGCGGGAGTTCTTTGAGCCGGTGATGACCAGGAACGACGCCATCGGCGTGATCGCCGCCAGCCTCGATGATGAGGCGGTGATCGCAAACATCGGGGTTCCTTCAAAGGAGCTCTATGCCGCCCGCGATCGGGCTCTCAACTTCTACATGCTCGGGAGCTACACCCAGGCGACGCCGATAGGGCTCGGGCTTTCGCTTGCGACCGACCGGGATGTCGTCGTCCTCGACGGTGACGGGAGCCTGCTCGGGACCGCCGTCCTCCCGGTGGTTGCGGCAGAAGCGCCGGCAAACCTCACGATCGTCTGCCTGGATAACGGGGCCTTCGGGAGCACGGGGGGCCAGCCCACCCCGGCGGCCGGCCTCGTGGATATGGAACTCCTCGCCCGTGCTGCTGGCATCCGGAATACCTGCAAGGTACAGGATGAGCGGGAACTCGTGGAGGCCTGGGAGAGCCGGGGCCGGGGGCCGACCTTTATCCATGCGGTCCTCGCGCCCGGGAATGCGCAGATCCCGAATATTCCGCTTGCCCCGGTGGAGATCCGGGAGCGGTTCGTGCGGGCGCTCCGGGGGTA